>NZ_JBFABB010000078.1:0-32458 GCF_040640035.1 Micromonospora sp. NPDC023633
GGCCGTGCCGTCCGCGGGGTGGGGCGCGGCGGTGGGTGCCGTCGTCTTCGCCGGGCTCGCGGCGGCCCTGGGGGCCGACCCCGTCCTGCCGGTCCTCCTCCTGCTGGCCGCCGTCGGGCTGGTGCTCGCCCTGGTCGACCTGGCCTGTCTGCGGCTGCCCGACCCGCTGGTCGGCGCCGCCGCGCTGGTCGCCGCCGTCGGCCTGACCGGCGCGGCGCTGACGTCCGGAAGCCCCGGGCGCCTGCTCGGCGCGGTGGCCGGGGCCGCGCTCTGCTTCGCCTGCCACGTTCTGCTGGCGTTGCTGCCCGGCTCCCGGCTGGGCTTCGGCGACGTGAAGCTCGCCGCCGTCCTGGGCCTGCCGCTCGGCTGGCTCGGCGGGTCGTCCCTGGCGCTGGGGCTGCTCCTGCCGCACCTGCTCCACGGCGTGCTGGTGCTCGTCCTGCTGGCCGCCGGCAGGGTGCGCCGCGACACCCCGCTCCCGCTGGGCCCGGCCCTCCTCACCGGCGCCTGGCTGGCCGCCCTGACCTCCTGACCACACGCCGTCGGGCTCGGTCAGATGAGACGGAGCTGGCGTTCGCGGGGGCGGCGGGGCTCGGCCTCGCCGAAGCGCTCGAAGAGGCCCGGGTCGATGGCGTCGAGGAACGGCGACGGGGCGCACTCGCGTTCCGTGCCGTGCCGGCTGCGGCGGGCGGCGTGGGTGACGTACAGCCGGTCCTGGGCCCGGGTCAGCCCGACGAAGAAGAGCCGCCGCTCCTCGGCGATCGCGTCCTCGTCGGGTGTGCTGCCGGGCCAGCGCAGCGGGAGCAGCCCGTCCTCGGCACCGACCAGGAAGACCACCGGGAACTCCAGCCCCTTGGCGGCGTGCAGGGTGAGCAGGGTGACCGCCTCGGCGCGTGGGTCGAGCGCGTCGACCTCCGCCCCGGTGGCGAGCTGGGACAGGAACAGCGGCAGGTCGTCGCCGCAGCGGCGGGCGAGCGGGGTGAGCAGGTCGACGGCCGAGCGGACGTCCTCCGGGCGGACCGCGCCGGCACCGTCCAGCGTCGGCACGGCGAAGCGCTCCGCCAGCACCTGCCCGGCCAGCCGCACCCGGGCGGCCAGCGAGCCGTCGAGCCCGTCGGCGTGGCGCAGCTCGCGGGCGATGGCGGCCACGCCGGGCCGGTCCCGCAGCCGGTCGTGCGAGCGCTTCTGCACCGGGATGTTCGCCCGGGCCAGCGCGTCCACGATCGGGGCGGCCTGCGCGTCGGTCCGGTAGAGCACCGCGATGTCGGAGAAGGAGAGCGAGGTCGACCGGCCGTCGATCCGCCCCGAGTCGAGCGACCGGTGGGAGAGACCGCCGACCAGCTCGTCGACGGTGCGTACGACGAAGTCGGCCTCGTCGGCGACGGAGGCCGCCGGGTAGCGACCCACCAGCGGGGCCTCCAGGTCGAGCCGGGCCGGGTCGAGCCGGCGCCCGCGCACCAGCGACGACGGCGCGATGGCCTGCACGGCGGCGGCCAGGATGGGCGCGGAGGAACGGTAGTTGCGGTTCAGCCGGACCAGCCGGGCGTCGGTGAAGTCCTGCGAGAAGCGCAGGAAGTAGCCGACGTCGGCGCCCCGGAAGGAGTAGATGGCCTGGTCCGGGTCGCCGATCGCGCAGAGGTTGCCGTCGGCGGGGCTGAGCAGGCGCAACAGCTCGTACTGCACCTCGTCGACGTCCTGGTACTCGTCGACGAAGATCCACCGCCAGCGCTCCCGGTACCGCTGTACCAGCTTCCTGTCGGCCTTCAACAGCGCGACCGGCAGGGTCAGCAGCTCGTCCAGGTCCACCAGGTCCTGCTTGCGCAGCAGCGCCGCGTAGCCGGCCTCGTCGTCGCCGGCCTCGGCGCGGGCCTCCGCCCGCTGGGCGTCGTCGGCGATCCGGAAGTCCGCCGGCAGGCCGACGGCGTCGGCGTTCTCCCGGAGGATGGTCAGCCCCAGCGAGTGGAAGGTGCCGACCGTGACGTCCTCGGCGACCGGCCCGAGCAGGCCGTCGAGGCGGTGCCGCAGCTCCTCGGCCGCCCGCCGGGTGAACGTGATCGCCAGGCACTGCTCCGGGAAGACGTTCAGCTCCGCGCAGAGGTAGGCGATCCGGTGGGTCAGCGTCCGGGTCTTGCCGGTGCCCGGCCCGGCCACGATGAGCAGCGGACCGCCCGGCGCGGAGGCGGCCACCCGCTGCATGGCGTCCAGGCGGTCCAGCAGGCCGGTGCCGACCTCCTCCATCCCGGCGAGCATCGGCTCGAACGGTTCGTGCGGCGAGGGCGTCGGCGCGATCGGGGGCGGCGGCGCGGGCGGTGCGGCCTTGCGCTTCGGCTCGGCCTTGGCCGCCGCCGGGCGCTTGGCCCGGGGCTTCGGCGCCGGCTCCGCGGGGGTGCGCTGCGCCGGCACGGGTACGTCGAAGAGGGTCTCCTGGGCCCCACCGGCGGTGCCGCCCAGCTCGGCCGGGTCGAAGAGGGTGATGACGCCGTACTCGCCGTCGTAGCCGGGGACCCGGCGCACGTCGCCCCGGCGCAGCCGGCCGATGCCCTCGGCGAGCAGTTCCCCGCCGGCCCGGCCGATCTCGTCGAGCGGCGTGGTGGTGAGGATCTCCAGCTCCGGGCCGAGCGCGGCGATCAGCTCGTGGAGCTTCCCCTCGACCTTCTTGGACCGGGCGCCCACCTTGTTGATCTCGCCGAGCACCTCGGCCAGCGGCACCAGGTGGGTGACGTCGTGGGCGTGCGCGGGGCGGTGTCCCGACGGCCGGTCGGCCAGCTCCTCGACCCGGCTGAGCACGCCGACGGTCAGCGGCTTGCCGCACTCCGGGCAGCGGCCACCGGCGGCGCGGGTCTTCTCGGGCGACCAGTTGACCCCGCAGAGCCGGTGCCCGTCCGCGTGGTACTTGCCCTCCTCGGGGAAGAACTCGATGGTCCCGGCGAGCCCGTCGCCGGTGCGCAGGGCGTCCCGGATGCCGAAGTAGTCCCGGGCCGTGGCGAAGACGGTGGCCTCCCGGGCCAGCGCCGGCGGCGAGTGCGCGTCCGAGTTGGACACCAGCCGGTAGCGGTCCAGGCTGCCGACGCGCCAGTTCATCTCCGGGTCGGAGGAGAGGCCGGTCTCGACGGCGAAGATGTGCTCGGCGAGGTCGGCGTAGCAGTCGGCGATCGCGTCGAAGCCCGACTTCGAGCCCAGCGCGGAGAACCACGGGGTCCAGATGTGCGCCGGCACGAGGTAGCCGTCGGCGCTGGCCTCCAGGGTGATCTCCAGCAGGTCCCGGGAGTCCAGGCCGAGGATGGGCCGGCCGTCCGAGCCGAGGTTGCCGATCCGCCCGAGCGCCGTGTTGAACCGGGCCACCGCGTCCAGGTCGGGCAGGTAGATCAGGTGGTGCACCTTGCGGGTGCGGTCGTCCCGCTTGTAGATCGTGGAGATCTCCACGCTGAGCATGAACCGGACCGGGTCCGCCTCCGCCTCGCTCGCCAGCCGGGGCGGCAGCCGGCGGGCGATGTCCCGCTCCGCCTCCGGGCTGAGCCGGTGCAGGCCGGGCTCGGCCGGGTGCAGCGTCTCGCGCAGGTGGTCGTACCAGGCGGGGTGGGTGAAGTCGCCGGTGCCGAGCACCCCGATGCCCTTGCGCCGCGCCCACCAGCCGAGGTTCGGCAGGGTGAGGTCGCGGCTGCACGCGCGCGAGTACTTCGAGTGGATGTGCAGATCCGCGACGAACGGCGAAGGGCCGCCGGGGGGTGCGGGACTGAACGGAGGCACGCCGCATCCTGTCACGCCCGCGCCATTACCCACCCGTCGCCACGCACACCCGTGACCTGAGCATCCGGTGCTGGACAAGGCCGTCGCCCCGCGCTATGGGTCAGCGGGAGCGGAGCTCCACCAGGGTGATCTGCGGCTCGGCGCCGACGCGGACCGGCGGGCCCCAGAAGCCGGCGCCGTTGGTGACGTAGACCTGGGTGCCGTCGACCTCGCCGAGGCCGGAGACCACCGGCTGCTGGAGCTTGACCAGCAGGTTGAACGGGACCATCTGGCCGCCGTGGGTGTGCCCGGAGAGCTGGAGGTCGACGCCGAACTTCGCCGCCTCCACCGCGGCGACCGGCTGGTGGGCGAGCAGCACCACCGGGCGGTTCGGGTCGCGGCCCCCGAGCGCCGCCGCGTAGTCCGCCGGGGCGGCCAGCCCGGTGCCGGCGGCGGTGACGTCGTTCACCCCGGCCAGGTCGAGCACGCCGCCCCGGGCCTGGATCTCCGTCCGCTCGTTCTGCATGACCCGCAGGCCGAGCCGGTCCAGCTCCTGGACCCACTCCTCGACCCCGGAGTAGTACTCGTGGTTGCCGGTGACGAAGTAGCTGCCGTGCCGGGAGCGCAGGCCACGCAGCGGCTCGGCCGCCTCGCCCAGCTCGGCGACCGAGCCGTCGACCAGGTCGCCGACGACGGCGACGATGTCGGCGTCCAGGCGGTTGATCGCGGCGACGATCCGCTCGGTGTGCGCCCGCCCGCGCAGCGGACCGAGGTGGATGTCGGAGACCGTGGCGATCCGCAGGCCGTCCATGCTCCGGGGGAGCTTGGCCAGCGGGATCTGCACCCGGTCGAGCTGCGGCGGGCCGAGGGCGGTGCGGATGCCGTACCCGGTGAGGCCGGTGGCGGTGAGCCCGGCGAAGATGGCCGCCCCACGGGCGAGCAGCAGCCGGCGGGCCGGGTCGTGGTCGGGCTGCGCGACGGCGTCGGCGGCCGGCGGGTCGGCCGGGCCCGCCGCGCCCACCATGGCGGGCTCGGGCGCGGCGGCGGTGGGCTCCGCGGCGGCGACCCGGCGACGCAGCACGAGCTTCGTCACCGCCATCGGCACTTCCAGCGCCACGAGCAGGACCAGCAGGTAGAACATGACGGCGAGCCAGAGGTAGCCCGGCCACGCGAGCCAGTAGAGGCCCGCCTGGGTGCCGGCCATGGTCGCCGGTACGAGCAGCGCGAGCACCAGGGCGGTGATCCCGCCGACCCGCCGCCAGCGTCCCGGGGCGGTGGTGTCCCGCACCAGGCGCTTCCACAGGTAGAGGTGGATCAGGCCGGTGATCAGCGCCAGGGTGGCGACGAACGCCAGTGCCGCCAGCATGTGTGCGCCTCCCTCAGCCGCCCGCGAAGGGCGGCAGGACGTCGATCGTGGCCCCGGCCGGTAGCGGTGCCCGCCGATCATGACAGGTCACGCCGTCGACCAGGAAACTCGCCACCTTCAGGACGGCGGCCAGCCGCTCACCGTGCCGGTCGGTCAGCTGCACGACGAGTTCGTCCAGGGACCGGCCGGCGGATGCGGTCTCCTCGGTCCGGTCGGCGGCGGCCCGCGCCCCGGCGAAGTAGCGCACGGTCAGCGGCGGCCCGGCGTCGGCCGCCCCGACCGGCGGCGCGGCGGGTGCCGGCCGGGCCTGGGCCGGCGGCCCGGTGCGATCCGGGCGCGTCGGTTCCGTCACGGTCAGCCTCCGATCGCGGACATCGGCCGGGTGGGCTGGAGGAAGGTCGGGTCGTCGATGCCGTGCCCGGCCCGCTTGCCCCACGTGGCGACCCGCCAGCGCCGGGCCAGCTCGTCGTCGTCCGCCCCGGCCCGCAGGGCGCCGCGCAGGTCGGACTCCTCGGTGGCGAAGAGGCAGGCGCGGACCTGCCCGTCGGCGGTGAGCCGGGTGCGGTCGCAGCCGCCGCAGAACGGCCGGGTGACGCTGGCGATCACGCCGACCCGGGCGGGACCGCCGCCGACCAGCCAGGTCTCGGCCGGCGCCGCGCCGCGCTCCGCCGGGTCGGAGGTCAGGTCGAACTCTCCGCGCAGGGAGGCCAGGATCTCGTCGGCGGTGACCATGGTGTCCCGGTCCCAGCCGTGCTGGGCGTCCAGCGGCATCTGCTCGATGAACCGCAGCTCGTAGCCGTGGGCGAGGGCGAAGCGGAGCAACTGTGGTGCCTCGTCGTCGTTGACGCCGCGCATCAGCACCGAGTTGATCTTTACGGGGGTGAGCCCGGCGGCGGCGGCCCCGGCCAGCCCGGCCAGCACGTCGGCCAGGCGCGGACGCCGGGTCAGTCGGGTGAACCGCTCCGGATCCAGCGTGTCCAGCGACACGTTCACCCGGTCCAGCCCGGCGGCGCGCAGTGCGGGGGCGAGCCGGTCCAGCCCGATGCCGTTGGTGGTCAGCGAGATCCGGGGGCGCGGCTCCAGCGCCGCCACGGCGGCCACGATGTCGGCCAGGCCGGGCCGGATCAGCGGCTCACCGCCGGTGAACCGCACCTCGGTCACGCCGAGCAGGCGCACCGCCACCCCGACCAGCCGGACGATCTCGTCGTCGCCGAGCAGTTGCGGGCCGGGCAGCCAGGCCAGCCCCTCGGCCGGCATGCAGTAGGTGCAGCGCAGGTTGCACTTGTCGGTCAGGGAGACCCGCAGGTCCCGGGCGACGCGGCCGTACCGGTCGGCGAGGACGCCGTCGGTCGGCGGGGCGGCGGTCACCCGTCGACGGTAGCGCGCCCGAGCCCGGCCAGGGCCGACCGGGCGGTGCGGGCGACCGCATCGCGGTACGCGCCGCCGAACAGGGCGGCGTGCACCAGCATCAGGTGGAGCTGGTGCAGCGGCACCCGCTCCCGCCACCCGTCGGCCAGCGGCCACTCCTCGGCGTACGCGGCGAGGATCCGGTCCAGGTGCGGCGCGCCCCCGAAGAGCGCCAGCTGCGCCAGGTCGGTCTCGCGGTGCCCGCCGTGCGCCGCCGGGTCGACCAGCCAGACCCGCTCGTCCGCGCCCCAGAGCGCGTTGCCCGGCCAGAGGTCCCCGTGGATCCGCGCCGGCGGCTCGTCGCCGCCGAACTCGCCGATCCGCTCGACGACCTGCTCGACCAGGCCGGCCTCGGCGCCGGTGAGCGCGCCGCCGTCGACCGACATCCGGAGGTACGGTGCGAGCCGGGCCCGGGCGAACCAACCCGACCAGGGGCCGTCATCGGGGGTGTTGTCCGCTGGCAGCGCCCCGATGAAGCCGTGCCACCCGGCGCCGAAGGCCGACGCCCCGGCCCGGTGCAGCCCGGCCAGTTCCCGGCCGAACCGCTCGGCCGCCCCGGGAGTCGGCTCGCCGGGGTCGACCCACTCCAGCGCGAGCAGCCCGGGCAGCGCCACGACCACCTCCGGTACGGCGACCGTCCCGGCCTCGCGCAGCCAGCGCAGGCCGGCCGCCTCGGCGGCGAAGAAGCCCTCCGGCACGGGCCTGCCGGCGGTGTCCGGCCAGGTCTTGGCGAAGACGGAGTGCCCGTCGTCCAGCGTCAGCCTCGACGCGGCGCAGATGTCGCCGCCGGCGACAGGCGTCTCCCGGATCCGCTGGTGGGTCAGGAAGGTCGGCAGGTGCTCCGGGTGCGCCCGCAGGTACGCCAGATCCATGACGGCAAGGTAACCCCCGGATGCCGCCCAGTCCCGCCGGAAACGGGCTGTCGTGAATCTTGGACGGTTCCGGCCCCTCCGGGGCCCTGTCGCGCCAAGATCTCCGGAGGTTGGTCTGTGCGGTGCCCCCCGGTCGACGTCATAGCGTAGAGAATCGGCGTGAGCTGCGGCGATACTCTCCGTGTCTGTGGACAAGCGGCGTGTCATCCACAGGGCCCCGCCGGCCGCCCCGCCCGCGCCGCAGGCTGCCAGCCATGACCCCGACCGACCGCCCCCGGCTCGCCGTCCGTTCTCCCGCCGACCTCATCGCCGCCGTGCCCTACCTGCTCGGCTTCCACCCGGCCGACAGCGTCGTCGTCGTGGCGATGCGGGGCCGCCGGATCACCTTCGCCGCCCGCGCCGACCTGCCCGACCCCGCCGACCCGCGCGACCCCGCCGGCCACCTCGCCGGGGTCGTCGCCCGGCAGCACGCCGAGACCGCCACGGTCCTGGGCTACGGCCCGGCGCCGTTGGTCACCCCGGCGGTCGACGCCGTGCGCGCCGCGCTGGCCGCAGCCGGGCTGTCCGTGCTCGACGCCCTGCGCGTCACCGACGGCCGCTACTGGTCGTACCTCTGCACCGAGCCAACCTGCTGCCCACCCGACGGCAGGCCCTACGACGTCGGTGCCAGCGAGGTCAGCGCGGCGGCCGTCTTCGCCGGCCAGGTCGCCCTGCCCGACCGGGCCGCCCTCGTCGCGCAGGTCGCCCCGGTGACCGGGCCGGCCCGGTCAGCCGTACGCCGGGCCACCGCCCGCGCCGAGCGACGCCTGGCGGCCCTGCTCGACCGGGCGCCCGCGAGTGACCCGCGCGGCGGGCGGGCGGTCCGCTCGGCGGGGGCGGCGGCCGTACGCACCGCGCTGCGCCGGCACCGGCGGGGGCAGCGGCTCACCGACGACGAGGTGGCCTGGCTGAGCGTGCTGCTGACCCGCGTGCCCGTGCGTGACCACGCCTGGGAGCGCACCGACGGGCGGGACGCGGACATCGCGCTCTGGACCGACGTGCTGCGCCGGACCGAGCCGGAGCTGATCGCCGCGCCGGCCGCGCTGCTGGCGTTCGCGGCGTGGCGGGCGGGGCAGGGGGCGCTGGCGGCGGTGGCGCTGGAACGGGCCCTGGCCGAGCACCCGGGCCACTCGATGGCGCTGCTCCTCGACGACCTGCTGCGCCGGGGCGTGCCACCGTCCCGACTGGACGGCTGGCCGGCGGTGGGAGCGCCCGGCGTGCTGCGCCGCAGGCGCAGGCGGAGCGACCCCCGATGACTGGCTGACCGCACGGTCCACCGGCGTCGTCACCGCTGCTCGATGGCCCGCAGGAAGCGATGCATCCCAGAGGACGGATTGTCGTCAGGAAAGGTGGTGCCGTTACGTGAGTGCAGCTGCTCCAGACGTTCCGCTCGCCGAGCGGCCTGCTTTCGTAGCGGCATGTAGATGGCGCTGTCGATGCTCTTCCCGGCCCGACCGTCGAGCTTGCGGCTCGTGCTTTCCGCCTCGGCGGTGCTGACGAACTTCGTGAACTCGCGATGGTGCAGGATGAGCCAGAGTTCGAAGCACGGGTTCGAGATGACCAGACCGATGCCCTTGGCCTCAGCGAGTTGCCTGGCATCGAACAGGTTCGGATGGTTCTTCGGCCACTCGGTGTCGAAGATGCACCAGCACTCGTCCTATCGGCGAGCCGGTCGGCTGCCATCCTGACCAGGGTGAGTGGTACGCCCTGGTGAGGGTGAAGTTCCAGGTTCAGGGCGGTGTTGTCCGCTATCTCGGGCAACCTCTTCAGCCCGTTGACGTAGTCGGGTTCGGAGTTCTTGCCCTCGCAGAACACGACGACCGTGCGCAGCTCTCGGCGACTGGCGATTCTGCGCTTGAGGGGCTTCGTCTCGCGGCGGCGTTGGCTCATCGTCGGTCAGCCGGTCAGCCGATCAGCCCGAGCGCTCGTAGGAACTCGGTCTGATCGACTTGGGGAAGTGCGCCGAAACGGCCATGCAGGTAGGCGTTCTCCAGGTTCTGTGACTTGCGGACACGCTCACCGGCGAATTCGGCGAGCGCACCGAGCCGGGTGGAGCCGTCGAGCCGCTTCTCGGTCAACCAGACCTCGTCCCGGTTCAGGTGGTTCAGCAGGCTGGTGTCGTGGGAGGTGAAGATGAGCTGCGCCCCGTACGGGTTCGTGACGGGACTCTGGAAGACCCGAAGCAGTTCCGCCGACAGAGTCGGATGCAGACTGGCGTCCAACTCGTCGAAGATGACGACCGACCCGGACCGCAGTGCCGTCAGCACCGGGCCGATCAGCCCGAACCACGTCCTCGTTCCCTCTGACTCGGCCGAGAAGTCGAGCGGTGCGGAGTTGTCGCCGGATCGGTGGACGAGACGTAGTCGACGTTGGGTCCGCGTTTCTCCGGAGCCGGAGTAGACAACTTCTTGCTCGTCGATCACGACATCTTCGATACCCAGGTCAGCAAGGCGGAGCAGCGCCAGCGCCTGTTCACGTCCGCTGAGGGAGAACCACCCTCCCTCCTCGTGATCCGCGAGGGAGAACAGCGAGGGCTGATCGCTGTCCGGGCCGTCGAACCAGCGGGTCGTGTCCGCCCTGCCGAAGAGGCGCGGCCTTGACCTCCAACTGCCAACGAACGGAGCCCCTGGGCGGGCGCGGCGAGGCGCCTGGCCGAGCACCTGGATACGCAGGATGTCCTTGGCGAAGTTCGTCACGAGTGGCTCATCGAAGCGTCGTGCGACAGACAGAGCCAGCGTTCGCTCGGTGAGGAGTTCCCGGGTGCCGGACAATCCGCCGAGACCGCGCTGAAGCTTCAGTTCGGAGCCTTCACGCTCGAAGATCCGGCGGCGCTTCTTCTCCGGGTAGTGGAAGAGTCCCTCGTACGAGACCTTGTTGGCATCGATCTCCAGGACGTACTCGAAGCGCACCCCGTCAACGGTGGTTTCGATGACGAATTCGCTGGACCTGGCCGGCCCCGCCCCGAAGGCGAAGGGCTCCAGGGGAATGTCGTCCTCCCAGAAGCGGACCGACTCCTCCACCGCGTCGCGCAGCCAGGCGAGCGCGCCGACGACGTTCGACTTGCCGGACGCGTTCGGTCCGTAGACAGCGGCCAGCGTCAGGAGGCTTTCCCCGAGACGCGGTGCCGCGCGAGCCGCCTCACGATCGCGGTCCACAGCCACCATCGACAGCTCGACACCCTTGGCGATCGAGCGATAGTTGCTGGCCTCGAACCTGATCAGCACGGCATCACGCTACCCCACCCTTGGGCGTCGACACCGCCGGCACTTCGTCGGTTCCTGGCGAAATTCGGCCTCATGGTGCAGTAGGGGCGCAGATACCGGGCAGGAGTGGCGCGGGTGCGTCCGCTCACAGCGCAGCTTCGACAGCCGCCGAGCATCGACGGGTCAAGTGGCTGTGTCCCTCGCTCAGCGCTTGTTGCCGCAGAGCCGCCGATCCAGCCAGGAGAGCAGGACCTGCTCGTACTGCGGGCTGACGCCGGCCAGGTCCTCGGCCTCGTGCAGGGTGGGCGCGTGATCGCAGCCGGCCAGCCGGGCGACGGTCAGCTCCGCGGCGCGGGCGGCCCGGCGCCATACCGTCAGGCTCTCCTCGATCGGCGTCCAGGCGTCGGTCTCGCCGTAGCAGAGCAGCACCGGGCAGGACAGCGTCGCGAAGACCGGCTCCGGATCGAAGTCCATGTCGGCCCAGGCCCCGGGCTCCGCCACCTCGCGCGGCAGGAACGCGAGCGGAAACCAGGGTCGCTCCACGGCGGCGTCCAGCTCCGCCTGGGCGACCGCCCGGGACAGCCCGCCGCGCAGGTACGCCTCTGCGACCCCACGCAGCCGGTCCAGCTCGGCGAGGTCCGCGTCGCCGTATCCGTGGCGGCGAAGTTGCTCGGCGGTGCCGTACCGCATCTGCCGTGCGGGGCTGACCCCGCTGCACGCGACGAGCGCGAGGAAATCGACCCGGTGGCGGCTGGCGGTCAGTGCCGCCGCCCAAGCCCCCTGGCTGAACCCCCACAGCCCGACCGGGACGTCACCGACCTGCCGGCGCAGCACCTCCAGGGCCGCCGCCGCGTCGTCGGCCTGGGCGCTCAGCGGCACGTCGCGGCCGTCGATCCGGGGGCGCCGGTCGTACCGCAGCACCGCGACGCCGGCCGGCGGGAGCAGGCGGGCCAGGTGCTCGTAGAGGAAGTACCTCCGGGTGTCGGCGTGGGAGCCGTGCAGCACGGCGAGGGCCCCCCGAGCCGGCCCGGTCGGCAGGTGCAGGGTGGCGGGAAGTTGCTGTTTGCCGACGCTCAGCTCCATGCCGGGCAGTCAACCATCGCCCGGCCGCTTCCGTCTCGCCCCACTGCGTCCCTGCTCCGGCTTTGTCCACCAACGACGAAGGCTGAGATGCCGGTGCACAGGCCAGCGCGGCCTCGACGACCTGCTGCGCCGGGGCGTGCCACCGTACAAATTGGACGGCCGGACGGCCGGACGGCTGGCCGGGTGGCCGGCGGTGGGAGCGCCCGGCGTGCCTCGCCGCAGGCGCAGCCGGAGCGACCCCCGATGCTCCGTCAGCGCCGGGCCGGTGCGTGGCGTCCCCGGGTGGCAGGTGTCGGCCGGATCTGGTGGAGTGGTCGCACGTCCCCGATCCCTCGTTTGGAGACGCTTCGAAGCAGGTGCAGGCACGTGACGATCGATCAGACGACAGCCGTCCCGACCGACGAGCAGATCCGGGCGCTGCACGAACGGTACGCGCCGACCGAGGAAGCCTTCCTGCTCGTCTACACCCACTGTCAGATCGTCTGTGCCGTGGCGGAGCAACTGCTCGACAGGCACCGCTCGGCCCTGGACGTCGCCCTGGTACGTGCGGGATGCCTCCTGCACGACATCGGCGTCTACCGCCTGTACGACGCGACGGGGCGGCTCGATCAGGAGAACTACATCCGTCACGGGATGCTCGGCCAGGCGCTCCTACGCGATCTCGGATTCCCTGACCTGGTCAGCAGATTCTGCTCCCACCACACCGGTGTCGGGCTCACCCGTGAGGACGTGTTGCGGCAGCGCCTGCCACTGCCGGTGGACGACTACACGGCCGACACCGTGGAGGAGCAACTCGTCATGTACGCGGACAAGTTCCACAGCAAGACGACGCCGCCCACGTTCGTGACCACGGCGTCCTACGCCGCCGGCGTGCGGCGGTTCGGTGAGGAGAAGGTGGCCCGGTTCGCGGCGCTGGTGGAGAAGTTCGGCGAACCGGACCTGTTGCCTCTGTCCCGCCGCTACCGGCAGCCGCTGATCTGAGACCGGCTGCTCCGTGCGAGTGGCCTGGTCGGTCAGTTGGCCGTGGCCGATCCCGCCGTCAGCAACGCCGGATCCACGTCCGGAACGGCGAGCCTGGGGTTCCACCCTGCCCCCACGACACGCATGACGAACCCCGCGGCCTCCTCCAACTGGCGGGCGCTGGTCAGCCCACCGACCACCGCGACCCGCGCGCCGAGATCCTCGATCAGCGTGTCGACGCGTTGGAGCGCCTCGGGCTGGTCGCCGCAGATCGCCACGACCGGGGCCGAGTCGCGCGGTCCCGCGTAGGGCCAGGACGCTCCGGCGAACAGGTGGAGTGCTTTCACCACGTGAGCGCCCCGCGCTACGCGAGCGACAAGCTCCGCCGCCGAGCCCGACGTCGGCTTCAGCCGCCCAGTGGCGTAGTCGACGGCGTTGGTGCAGTCGATCACCGTCATGCCGCTCAAGGAGCCATCAGAACCACCGACGAGAGAGAGTGCTTCCTCCAGTCCCTCCCAGGCGACCGCGACCGCGACCACCTCGACCCGTGCTGCGAAGTCGGCGGGTTCGACAGCCTGGGCTGCGCCGCCGATCTGGCTGGCGGCCCGGCTGGCGTTCTCCGGATTGCGCCCCGTCACCACGACCGCATGGCCGGTTCCCGCCCAGGCCCGGCCAAGCGTCGTGGCGAGGTTGCCCGTTCCCAGGATTCCTACGTTCACCGCGATCTCCTTCATCTGTGGGAAGACCCGAAGAACGCTAGGAGGCCGGTTCCTACTGCTTGGTAGGAGATCCTGCGGACACTGGAGGGATGATCGACGGCACCTGCCAGACGTTCGTGTCGGACTGTCATGTCCGCGCGGCAGTCGAACTCATCAACCACACCTGGGATCCGGTGGTGCTGTCGGCGCTGCGCGCCGGACCGACGAGACGCAACGACCTGTTGCGACGCATCGCAGGCATCAGCGACAAGGTGCTGACGCAGGCGCTACAGCGCCTACGAGCGCGGGGCCTGGTCGTCCGACAGGGCGACGACGGGCGAGTGCCGGAAGGTCGCGGTGCCGTGTATCAGCTGTCGCCCCTGGGCGAGTCGTTCGCCAACGGCCCGCTCGCGCAACTGGCCCAGTGGGCCGCGGCGAACCAAGCGGAACTCGTCGAGTCGTCGACGACGTCCTGACCCGCGACGCTGAGCGGCCACAACTGCCGCCAGCCGGAGTGGCACGTCATGCTTGCCTGGCCGTTGGCGGTTTCGAGCCGTCTCATGTCTGGGGACGCGGGCGTGGCTGCGCCCGGGCGTCAGGCCCGCTCGGTCAACTCGGCGACGAACGCGCGCCACGCCACGGGCGTGAAGGTGAGCGCCGGGCCGGCCGGGTCCTTCGAGTCGCGGACGGCGACGACGCCGGGGAGGTTGTCGGCGACCTCGACGCAAGCGCCGCCGTTCGAGCTGCTGCGGGTGCTCTTGCGCCACTGCGCGCTGGTCAGGTCATCCATGATCGCGCTCTCAACAGGTCGATGGTCTGGTCTCGCGGCAGCGCGACCGACCTCACGGTATCCCAGACCGCCCAGAGCGGAGCAACGTCATTCGTGAGACGGCCGGCGGCTTGGTCATCGAGGTAGCCGACCTCGCCATCGGGCGTGCTGGCGATGATGAACGGTCCGGCTTGGCCGGGATGCAGCCCGGCGCGGAGGGGAAGCACGTGGATCATGACGTTCGGACGCCGAGCAAGTTCGATCAGGTGATCAAGCTGTGATTGCATGACCGCAGGCTCGCCCCGCCGAAGCGCGGCCTCATCGATCACGAAGACCAAAAGAGGAGGACGTGGGCGGTCGAGCACGGCGGCCTGCCGACGTAGCCGTGCATCGACATGGGCTTCCGCGTCAGCCATCAGCGGTCCGCTGGTGAGGACGGCCCTGGCGTAGTCCTCGGTTTGTAGGAGGCCCGGGAGGACGGCTGACTCGAACCACCGCAGCCCTGATGCCTCGCGCTCAATCTCGGTCCACGGTCTGAACCAGGATGGCTCGCGGCGCTTCAACGCGTCCGGCCACAGCTCTTCTATGTCCTTGTTCAGAATTTCGGCGACCCGGGCACGGTGACGGGTCTGCGGAATTCGTCCCTGGCTCACCCACCTCGCCGCCGTCTTCGGATCGACGCCGACTTGAGCTGCAAGGCTCTCCGCAGTCTCACCGGCCTTCGCCATCGCCACCTGTACCGCCCGGTTCATTCCCACCCCTCACGCGAACGTCCCGAATGCCCGCAGTACAGACTGCTACGCGGTGTGATCGACCCGCAACCCTCGGCAGGGTGCTTTGTAGACGGCGCGAGCCGGTGGAGGCATCCCGAGGCCCGCCGGTCGTGCCGCGAGGGGGTCGCCGCCGGGCGAGCATCCGTGGCGGCCCCCTCCTCCAAGACCGACGGACGAGGGGGAAGACCTTGCCGGACCGCCAGCCGCCACCGAAGCGGCAGATCAGGTCGGGCGACGTCCTGTACCTGACCAGGGCCGCGAGCCCTCAGTTCGTCCGCCCGATCTCCGTGCGCGTGATCCGCGTCCTGACCGACTGGCACACGTACCACGGTTGGTGCTGGATCGACGTCTACGAGCTGGGCGCGCACGGCGACGCCGTCGACCGGCGCTCGCTCTACGTGCGGTGCGAGGGGGTGCGCTGGCGTACCACTGCTCCGGCCGCAGGGGCGCCGGGCCGCCGCCGGCCGACCTCCCGCCTGCGGGTCACGGCATGACCCGACGTCGCGCCCACCTGCCCACCCGGCCCACCTGGCGCTGCGCGGCCTGCGGGATCGCCTGGCCGTGTTCGGCGGCGAAGCTGCGGCTGCTCGCCGAGTACCGGACGGACCGGGCGGCCCTGCTGAACCACCTGGCGGCCCTCCAGGTCGAGGCGGGCGAGCAGCTCGCCGCGCTGGAGCAGGCCACGACGACGGCCGACCTGACCGCCCGCTTCACCGGCTGGGCCCGCCCGCGCTGACCGCCATCCGAAGCACCGGCACGGCAGGCACCGGCAACGGTGGTCTCCGTCTGAAGATGTAGTGGACGCTCGTTCCGTGGGACGAGTCGACAGGATCGACGCCGGCTCAGAATGGTTCCGTGCCCACATCCATCGCACGCACCGCATGAGCGTCGGACTGCTGCTGTCGCTCGCCGGCCTGGCCCTGGTCGACAGCACGAGCATCGGCACGCTCTTCATCCCCGTCTGGCTGCTGCTCGCCCCCGGGCCGGTCAACGCCCGCCGGATCCTCGGCTACCTCGGCACGATCGCCGTCTTCTACTTCGCCGTCGGGCTGCTGCTCGCCCTCGGCGGCAGCCGGCTGGCCGACGTCCTCGGCGGGGCGATGGACAACCGGCCGGTGCTCTGGGCGCAGCTCGCCCTCGGGGTCGGGCTGTTCGTGCTCAGCTTCCGCTACGACGGCAAGCGACCCCGGAAGGCCGGGGGCGTGCTGCGCTGGCGGGACCGGGCCACCGCCGGCGACTCCTCGGCGCGGTGGCTGGTGGGGCTGGCGCTGCTCGCCGCGCTCGCGGAGGTGGCGACGATGCTGCCGTACCTCGGCGCGGTCGGCCTGCTGACCACCTCCGGGCTCGGCGCGGCGGAGATGGTGGCGCTGCTGGGCGGCTACTGCCTGGTCATGGTCCTGCCGGCGGTGCTGCTGCTGGCGGCCCGGGTGGCCTGGCCGAGGCTGGTCGAGCCGGTGCTGGCCCGGCTCAACGCCTGGATCATGCGGACCTCCGGCAGCATGCTCGGCTGGATCCTCGGCATCGCCGGCTTCCTGCTCGCCCGCGACGCCGCGTTCCGGCTGGGGTTGTTCGACTAGCGGGCGGATCAGGTGGTGACCCGTTCGGGGCGGGCGTAGACGTTCATCGCGTTGCCGCGCAGGAAGCCGACCAGCGTCAGCCCGGCCTCCTCGGCCAGCTCCGCCGCCAGGGTGCTCGGCGCGGAGACCGCCGCGAGCAGCGGCACCCCCGCCATCCACGCCTTCTGGGTCAGCTCGAAGCTGGCCCGCCCGGAGACCAGCAGGACGTGCCCGGCCAGCGGCAGCCGCCGCTCGCGGACCGCCCAGCCGACCACCTTGTCGACGGCGTTGTGCCGACCGACGTCCTCGCGCAGCACCACCAGGTCGCCGTCGGCGGTGAACAGGCCCGCCGCGTGCAGGCCGCCCGTGCGGTCGAAGCCGCGCTGCGCCGCGCGCAGCCGCTCCGGCAGCGCGGCCAGGACCGCCGCCGGCACGGTCACCGGGTCGTCGCCCACCGCGAAGACCGATCGGGTACGCACGGCGTCGATGCTCGCCTTCCCGCACACCCCGCAGGAGCTGGTGGTGTAGAAGTTCCGGGCCGGATCGACGGCCGGTTCGGGCACGCCGGGCGACAGCACCACGTCCACCACGTTGTACGTGTTGGGAGTCTCCGCGCCGGCGCAGAGCTGCGCGGTGCGCACGTCGTTGGCGGAGCGGATCAGCCCCTCGGTCAGCAGGAAGCCGATCGCCAGGTCGAGATCGTCGCCGGGCGTACGC
Organism: Micromonospora sp. NPDC023633; assembly: GCF_040640035.1. NCBI lineage: Bacteria > Bacillati > Actinomycetota > Actinomycetes > Micromonosporales > Micromonosporaceae > Micromonospora > Micromonospora sp. NPDC023633. The sequence continues at coordinate 17,170 of NZ_JBFABB010000078.1, forward strand.
ATGGTCACCGCGAGCGGCCGTCGGCGGCCGGGGCCGGCAGCACCGACCCGGATCTCCAGCGGCTCCTCCACGGCCAGGCTGTCCTGCCGGCGTACCGAGGTGCGGCCCGATGCCGCCGCGTCGAGGTCGATGCGGAGCACGCCGCGCCGGTCAGTCGCCCGTCCCATCCCGTCATCCTGCACCCTTGTCCGGTCCGCCGCGCGGCTACGGTGGCCGGGTGGACGCGTACGCGGCGGTGGTGCTGGCGGGCGGCGCGGCGCGCCGGATGGGGGGCGTCGACAAACCCGCCCGGACGGTCGGCGGCCGGACCATGCGGGACCGGGTGCTCGCCGCGGTCGCCGACGCCGCGCCGCGCATCCTGGTCGGCCCGCCCGGGCCGGTGCCCGCCGGGGTGCGGGTGACCCGGGAGGAACCGGTGGGCGGTGGCCCCGTCGCCGCCGCGGCGGCCGGGCTGGCCCTGCTCGACCCCGGTACGCCGGTGGTCGCCCTGCTCGCCGCCGACCTGCCCCTGCTCACCCGCGCGGCGGTCGGCGGGCTCCTCGACCAGCTCGACGCCGGTCACGACGGCGCCTGCTACGTCGACGGCGACGGGCGGCGGCAGACCCTCTGCGGCGTGTGGCGGGTGGCCCCGCTGCGCGCCGCCCTGGACCGTCTCGCCGCCGAGCGCGCCGCCGGGCACTCCGGCGGTACCGCCGAGCGCGCCACCGGGCATCCCGGCGGGTCCGCCGAGCGGGCCACCGGGCATCCCGGCGGGTCCGCCGAGCGGGCCACCGGGCATCCCGGCGGGTCCGCCGAGCGGGCCACCGGGCATTCCGGCGGGTCCGCCGAGCGCGCCACCGGGCATCAAGGCGGGTCCGTCGCGTCGCTGGCGGGGGCACCGATCAGGGCGCTGCTCGCCGGGCTGCGGGTGCGCGAGGTGGCGTGGTCCGGTGCCGGCCCGCCGCCCTGGTTCGACTGCGACACTGACGAGGACGTACGCCGGGCGGAGGAGTGGACGCGATGACGGTCATGGACGACTGGGTGACGGCGGCCTGTGCCGAGCTCGACCTGGACCCCGCCCAGGTGCCGGTGCCGGCCGTGCTCGACCTGGCCAAGGACGTGGCGCACCAGGTGCTGCGGCCGGGCGCGCCCGTCACCGCGTACCTCCTCGGGTTGGCGGTCGGCTGCGGCGCGGACCCGGCCGGCGCCGCGGCCCGGCTCAGCGCGCTGGCCGCCTCCTGGCCGGTCGAGCTGGGCGCCGAACGCCCGGGCGGGACACCCGCCTGACCTCCGCTGTCCGATCGCGGTCGGGCTGATTCGTCCCCCCGGTTCCGTGGGTAGGGTGACCGTGACGGACGGAGGCGATCATGACGGCAGACCACCCCTCGGCGCCGGGCGGTGACTCGCCCGGCACCCTGCCGGCGCACCACGAGCCGATCCTGCTCGACGAGCCCAGCACGGCCGACCTGCGGGCCAAGGTCACCCAGGCCTGGCACGAGTTCGCGCGGGCGCTGGCCGAGCGGTTGGCGGCGCTGCCCACGGGCACGCACGTCGAGCTGACCCTCGACCCGACCGCCTCCGGCACCGGCGACGCGGTCTACTCGGTCAGCATCGACGTCGGTGAGGAGGGCCGGCTGGCCGCCCGCGCGGTCGGCAACGCCACCCTGCCGGAGGGCTACCGGCTGGACCGGGCCGCCGTGGCGGACATGATCGCGCTCGGCTGGTCGCCGCCCGGCGTGGTGGAGGGCTCCGGCGGGCACTTCGGGCTGGACGGCGGTACCGCCGAGGCGACCCGACTGGCGGCCCTGCTCACCCGGACGCTGCGCGACGTCTACGGCGCCCCGCACCCCGCCTTCCTCGTCTACCTCATCCACGACGCCGAGGGCGAGCCGCTGCCGGTGGAGCCGCTGGGCACCGCGCGCAGCGAGTTCGGCCCCGACCGCAACGTGGAAGCCGACCTGGACGAGGCGCTCGCGGCGGCCGCCGCCGCCCAGGCGCCCGAGCAGGACGTGGCCGCGCTCGCCGAGCAGGTCCGCACCGTCGTCTCGACCATGCTCAAGTCGGACTCGGACCGGTTGCAGGTCGACTCCGACGGCGACATCAACATCCGCGCCGGCTCGGCGATGGTCTTCGTCCGGGTCCGCGACAACCCGCCGCTGGTGGACGTCTTCTCCCCGGTGCTGACCGAGGTCGAGCCGACCGAGCGGCTCTACGTCAAGCTCTCCGAGCTGACCAACCGGATGCCGATCGGCCGGCTCTACTGCGCCGACGACACCGTGTGGGCGTCCATCCCCGTCTTCGGCCGCAACTTCCAGGCCACCCACCTCATGCTCGCGGTCCAGGTGATGACCGGGCTCGCCGACGAGCTGGACGACCGCCTGCACGGCGAGTTCGGCGGGAAGCGGTTCTTCGGCGAGGGGGACAAGCCGGTCAAGCGGGACCAGGGCGAACACCGCACCGGCATGTACCTCTGAAGTCACCCCACGCGGTGGTGGCGGGTGGAGCCCGGAAACCCCGAGAAACCGGGCCCCACCCGCCGGGGAGGGAGGATCAGGTCACGGGGAGCCAGTCGAGGCTCCGCGCGGTGGCCGGGTCGGTGGCCCGCAGGCCGGCGGCGGAGACGGTCCAGAGCACGTCCCCGACCAGCAACGACCGCAGGACCGGGGCCGCCGCGCCGGTGTGGGAGACCGTGCCGACCTCGGCGATGTCGGTCCCGGACACCCGCAGCAGCCGTACGTCGTCGCCGACCGGCAGGGCGACCAGGCCCGTCTCCGGATGGTGCAGGAAGGCGTGCGTGTCGTGCTCCAGCGCCGAGTACGCCCTCGGCACGTGCCACTGGTCGAGCCGGGCCGGGCGGGCCGGGTCGCGGACGTCGAACAGGGAGACCTGAAGGCCCTGCGTCCGTCCCCGCCGGTCGGCCTCCTGGCCCACCCCGAGCAGCCGGCCCTCCGGCAGCGGGTGCAGGTACGCCGAATAGCCGGTAATCTTCAGTTCACCGGTGACCCGGGGCGCGGTCGGATCCGTCAGGTCGACCGCGTAGAGCGGGTCGGTCCGCCGGAACGTGACCACGTACGCGGAGCCGCCGAGGAAGCGTACGGAGTAGATCCGCTCGCCGGGCCCGAGGCCGGTGACCGCGCCCGTCCGGACCAGCCTGTCCCCGTCGGGGCGCAGCACGTACACGGCGGACTGCGACTTCTGGCGGGTGCTCCAGGTGTCGCCGGTGGTGGTGGCGACCCGCAGGTGCCCCTGCCACTCCGAGAGGGCGTACTGGTTGACGAGCGTCCCGGGCACCGTGCCGGCGGCCACGTAGCGCGGCCGTCCGGGTGAGCGGGTGTCGAACTGGTGGATCTCGGTGACCTGTTCACCCGCCCGCCAGGCCACGCGTGGTGCGCCCGGTCGGGCCGACGCCGGCCGCTGCCCGGCGAGGTAGAGGCTGGTCCCGGTGCCGTAGACGGTGCTGGCGTCGGCGGCGACGCTGACCGGGTCGCCGGCACCGAGCCGGTCGCCAGCCAGGTCGAAGCTCAGCACGGTCAGCATCGACGTGCCGGACCAGACGGGCGGCCGGCTCACCCGGTCGCAGCCGACCCGGCCGACGTGCCGTTCCGCCCCGGCCGTCCACTCGTACGCCGGCAGCCACGCCTCCACCCCGGCCCTGGCGATCACCGCCCGGTTGACAGCGGTCCGCCTCGCGTCGGTGCTCCGCTTTTCGCGTGGGAAGATCAGCCGGGGCTGGGTGCGGACGACCACCCGCGCGGTCGATCCGGTCTGCCGGGCGTCGACCAGGCTCCCGTCCATCCGGTACGTCCCGAGCACCCGCGGCGCGCCCGCGAGGTCGACCAGGATCAGGCGCGGTACGTCGCCGAACGGTACGTCGCTGCGCCGTACGTCGCTGAGCGGCATCGCGCGGGTCGCCGGCATCCGGCCCGCGCCCACCTGGGCCAGCACCAGCGCCCGGTCGCCGTGCAGCAGCAGGGTCGTCTGCCGCCCCCACCGCAGCTCCGGCATTGCACCGGTGAGGTCGAGGCGGCCGGTCTCCCGCCGGGCGGCCGGGTCCACCACCCGCAGCGTGCCGCCGGTGACGGTCACGATCCGTCGCCCGTCGGCCTTGACCAGGTCCGGTTCGTCCGCGCCCGGCTCGTGGACGTTGGTCGTGGAGTGCTCCGGGGCGGCCTGGGCGGAGAGCGTCCGCGCGCCGGACGCGGCCTTGGGCACGGCGCCGAGATCGAAGGCCATGCGCTGGCCGCCGCCGAATCCCCACGGGCCGACGGCCGCGCCGGCGGCGGCGCGCAGCCCGGCCAGCGCGTCGGCGCAGGATTCGTAGGAGACCAGCCGAGGCGCGGCGGTCGGCTGGCCCGGCACCGGCGGGTCGGCTGGCACCGGCGGGAGGGCGCTCCCGCCGAGCAGCGTGAGCGCGGCCAGCGTGCCGACCGCGAAGATGTGGGCTCCCCGTGTCATGGCCGGTTCGACGCGCCCGGCCGACGCCTGGTTCCGGCCCCCACGCCCGGTTTCCGCCGGCCGCGGGTCGCGAGGCCGACGGAGGCTCAGCGGGGGGAGGGGCCGACGCCGGGGGAGTCGACGAGCCGGGAGAGCACGATGGTGCTCCGGGTGGAGGTCACGAAGGGCTCGGCCCGCAGCCGCTCCAGCGCCGCCTCCAGATGCCCGATGTCGGCGGCCCGCAGGTGTACGAGCGCGTCGGCCTCGCCCGAGACGGTGTACGCGCCGACCACCTCGGGGTGCCGGCGGGTGGCCACCCCGATCTGCGCCGGGGTGGTCCGCCCGGCGCAGAACAGCTCGACGAACGCCTCGGTGGTCCAGCCGACGGCGGCGGGGTCGACGACGGCGGTGAATCCCCGGATCACGCCGGCCGCCCGCAGCCGGTCCACCCGTCGTTTGACCGCCGGAGCGGAAAGCGACACCCGCTGACCGATGTCGGCATACGAGGCGCGGGCGTCCGCGACGAGCAACGCAATGATCCGCTGGTCTACGGCATCTATCTGCAATGTTCCGCCTCTGAGAAGCAACGGTTGCGGCTGTTACCAAAGTTCGAGGGTACCTACCCTTGGTCACCGTGAACCAGCAGCGAGTCCCGCGAAAGCGGACATATCTCATGTGCTCGCCCGAGCACTTCGCGGTCGAGTACGCGATCAACCCGTGGATGGACGTGACCACTCCGGTCGACTCGCAGCTTGCGGTCAAGCAGTGGGACCGGCTGCGGGAGACCCTGGTCGGTCTCGGCCACGAGGTGCACCTGCTGACCCCCGAGCCGGGCCTGCCCGACATGGTCTACGCGGCCAACGGGGCGTTCGTGGTCGACGGCACGGTCTACGGCGCGCAGTTCAAGCACGAGCAGCGGGCCGCCGAAGCCGCCGCGCACCGGGCGTTCTACGAGTCGCAGGGCTGGCGGTTCATCGCGCCGATCGAGACCAACGAGGGCGAGGGCGACTTCGCGTACCTGCCGGAGGCACACGGCGGGCTGATCCTCGCCGGGCACGGGTTCCGCACCGAACTGCCGGCGCACGCCGAGGCGCAGGAGGCGCTCGCCCGGCCCGTGGTGTCGCTGCGCCTGGTCGACCCGCGCTTCTACCACCTGGACGTCGCGCTCGCCTCCATCGACGACGAGAACGTCGTCTACTACCCGGGTGCCTTCTCCGCGGCCAGCCAGCGCGTGCTCACCCAGCTCTTCCCCGACGCGGTGGTCGCCGACGCCGAGGACGCCCTGGCCTTCGGCCTCAACCTGGTCAGCGACGGGCTCAACGTGGTGCTGAACAGCGAGGCGACCCGGCTGGCCGGGAAGCTGAAGGCGGCCGGCTACCACCCGGTCCCGGTCGAGCTGGCCGAGCTGAAGAAGGGCGGCGGCAGCGTGAAGTGCTGCATCGCCGAACTCCGCCCCTGACCGGCGGGTGCGGGTGGGGTCAGCCTAGGGTGGCCAGCTCGGTGACCAGGACGTTCGACAGCACCTGGCCGTCGAGCTGGACCTCCCGCAGGTACCACTTCTGCTGCGGCGTGCGCGGCTGGTTGAACTGCCACACCCCGCGCGGGCTGTCGATCTGGCCGATCTTGCCGAGGGCCAGGTTGACCTGCTGCGGGTCGGGTGACCCGCCGGCGATCCGGATCGCCTGGTCGAGCACCTGCGCGGCGTCGTACGAGGCCATCGCGTAGGTGGTGGGCGAGGTGCCGTGCTTCTTGCGGTACGCCGAGGCGAACCGGCGGTTGGCCGTGTTGTTCAGGTCGGACGAGTAGTTGAGCGCCGTCTGGATGCCCAGCGCGTCCTCGGCCTTCACGTTGCTCAGCACGGCGCCCTCGGTGAGGAAGCCGGGGGCGTAGACCTTGCCGGTGAACCCCTCGATGCGCAGCTGCTTGATGAACTCGACCGCCGCCGGCCCGGCGAAGAAGCAGAACACCGCCGACGGGTTCCGGCTCAACGCCGTGCGGATGCCGGCCCGGTACGCGGTCTTCGACGGGTTGGTGAAGACGCCCGTCGAGACCACCGCGTCCTTGATCCGGGGGTCGGACTCGCCGAACTCCTGCCGGAAGCCCCGCACCACGTCCTGGCTGCCGACGCTGTCCGGCGCGATGATCGCCAGCCGGGCCGACGGTTCCAGCTGTTCCCGCAGGTAGCGGCCCAGCGCCCGGCCCGCCTCGTCCAGCACGTACGACGTCCGCCAGATGTAGACGACGCTCTGGAGGCTGGACGGCGAGGCGTTGGAGCCGATGAGGGGCACCCGGGCCTCCTCGACGGTGTTGCGGATGCCGGACATGACGTTCGCGTCGACCACGCCGGTGAGGGCGAGCACGCCCTGCTTCAGCAGCCCTTCGACGGCGGCCTTGCCGGTCTTGACGCTCTCGCCCTCGTCGGCGGTGAGCAGGGTGGTCGGGTGCCCGCCCAGCAGCTTGTCGTTGAGGTCGAGGAAGAGCTGGAAGCCGTTGGTGATCTCGTCGCCGATCGCCTTGAGGCCACCGCTGGTCGGCGCCACGAGGCCGATCTTGATCGGGTTGCCCGCTCCGCCGTCCGCGTCGTCGGTGCCGCACCCCGCGACCAGTCCGGCCGTACCGAGAGCGCCCAGCAGTTGGAGGGCCCGCCTGCGGTTCATCTGCGACACCGAGTTCCTTCCGGGGAACGTTGCAGGGCGGATCACGCCCCCTCGGCGTTCTACCGGGTCAGCGACGCTGCGTCAATGCTTAGCGATCTTCCTAAAGAGATCGGAAAGCAGCCGTGATCTGCGGCCAAACCGCGGACTCCGGATCGATGAGCCCGAAATGCTCGCATCCCGGCAGCTCAAGGAGGCGAATGTCGCCGCCCGCCGCCCGGCTGGCGGCGACGTACTCCCGGCTCATCCCGATCGGCACCTGCTGATCCAGGGCACCATGCATGACTACTGTCCGTGTCGACACTGGCACCGACGATCGTGGATCGACGGCGGTGTACCGCTCGGGGAGGTCCGCCGGGCCGCCGCCGAGCAGCGCGGCCACCGCCCCCGCGTCCAGATCCAGCCGGTACGCCTCCGCGAGGTTCGACACCGGGGCCAGCGCCAGCACGCCGCCGACGGCGGCCGGGGCGGTCGCCGCCGCGTACAACGCCAGGTGTCCCCCCGCCGAGTGGCCCACCAGGAGCGGCGGCCCGGCGGCGACCCGTCCGGGCAGCGCCTCGGCCGCGAGTCGGGGCAGCTCCGTCACGCCGGTCAGCACGTCGGTCAGCGTCCCCGGCCAGCCGCCACCCGGCTGCCCCGTCCGGCGGTACTCCACCTGGGCCACCGGATGGCCCAGCGCGGCCAGCCCGACGGCCAGCGGGTCGGTGTGCCGGCGGTCGTACTCGGCCCGCCAGAAGCCGCCGTGCACCACCACGACCAGCCGCCGGGCCGGGCCCGGGCCGGCGGGGACGCGCAGGTCGGCGACCTGGTCCGGGTGGTCGCCGTAGGAGACGGTGACGTCGGGGGCCGGAGCGGGCCGGCTGAGCACGTCGCGGGGGTCGGCGGGCATGGCGCGACCGTAGCGCGGATCACGCGCGGAACCGAGGCCGGGGATCGGTCCCCGGGCGCATGGGCGCTCGCGGCTGGGTAAAGATGGTTCCCATGACCGAAGCGCACTCCGCTGGACAGAACGACGAGCCGGGCCAGGATGGCACCGGTCACTCCGGAACGGTGGTGGTGGTCGGCCCGGACGGGCGGCCCGTCGGCACCGTGCAGACCGACGAGGCACACGGCGAGGACCCGACCCGACTGGTCGAGCAGCCGGCCAAGGTGATGCGGATCGGCAGCATGATCAAGCAGCTGCTGGAGGAGGTCAAGGCCGCCCCGCTCGACGACGCCAGCCGGCACCGGATGCGGGAGATCCACGAGCGGTCGATCGTCGAGCTGAAGGAGGGGCTCGCCCCCGAGCTACGCGAGGAACTGGAGCGCATCTCGCTGCCCTTCACCGAGGAGAAGGCGCCCAGCGAGGGCGAGCTGCGCATCGCGCACGCCCAGCTCGTCGGCTGGCTGGAGGGCCTGTTCCACGGCATCCAGGCGGCCCTGGTCGCCCAGCAGATGGCCGCCCGCGTGCAGCTGGAGCAGATGCGCTCCGGCCGGCAGGCGCTGCCGAGCGGCCCGGGCGGCGGCATGCTGCCGGGCATGCCGGGGATGGGCCAGCCGCCGCAGGGCGGCGAGGGGCACAGCACCGGCCAGTACCTCTGACCGCGCGGCCGGCCGGGGCCGCCGGCCGGCCGCTCACCCCAACCCGAAGACCTTCTCCAGGTACGCCGCCACGCCGTCCGCCGAGTTCGCCGCCGTGACCTCGTCGGCGATCTCCAGGACGGCGGGGTGCGCGTTCGCCACCGCCACCCCCCGGCCGGCCCAGGTCAGCATCGGCACGTCGTTGGGCATGTCGCCGAAGGCGAGCACGTCCCCGGCGTCGATGCCCAGCCGCGCGCAGTACCACGCCAGCCCGGCCGCCTTGGTCACGCCGGCGGCGGAGATCTCCACCAGCCCCGAGTACGACGAGTGCGTCGCCTCCGCCAGCCCCTTGAGGGCCGCCGCCACCAACGCGACGAACGCGTCGGGATCATGCTCGGCGGACCGGGCGAGCAGCTTCACCGCCGGCGCCGCCAGCAGCTCCTCGGGGGTCTCGACCGCCCGGATCGCGTCGTGGTCGGCGTCCCAGCGCAGCGGGTAGTGCGCCTCGTGCCGCATCTGCCGGCTGTCGACGATCTCCACCGCGAAGCTGACCTCGGGCACCTCGGCGCGCAGCCGCCGGGCCACCTCGGCGAGCAGCTGCGGGGCGAGCGGGTCGGCCCGCAGCACCTCGTCGGCGACCGGGTCGTAGACCACCGCGCCGTTGGCGCAGATCGCCGGCAGCGGCTCGGCGAGCTGCTCGTACACCATCTTCAGCCAGCGGATGGGACGGCCGGTGACCAGCACGACCGGCGTGTCCCGCGCGGAGAGCCGGGCCAGCACCCCGGCGGTGTGCGGGCTGAGCGTGCGGTCGTCCCGGAGCAGGGTGCCGTCGATGTCGGTGGCGATCAGCCGTGGTGCCTCTCCCATCAGCGGGACAGTAGCCGATCGAGGTACACCGCCACCCCGTCGTCGTCGTTGCGCAGGGTCACCTCGTCCGCGAGGGCGCGGACCGTCGGGTGGGCGTTGGAGACCGCGACCCGGGCCCAGCCGGCCCACTCGAACATCGGCAGGTCGTTGGGCATGTCGCCGAAGACCAGCACCTCGGCCGGGTCGACGCCGAGGCGCTGCGCCACCACGGTCAACCCGGTGGACTTGTCCACCCCGGGCGGGCAGATCTCGACGAAGCCCAGCCCGGCCTGGGTGAGCGTGGCGACCTCCGGCGGGACGACCTGCCGGGCGACCGCGAGCAGCTCGTCGACGTGGTGGTCGGCGGTCCGGACGAAGGCCTTGATCACGTCGCAGGAGAGACACTCGGCGCGGCTGCGCGTCTCGAACGCGTCCTGGTAGGGCCAGCTCGGGTGGTAGTCGCCCCAGAGCGGGGCGTCGTGCTCGTCCGACGCCTCGACCATCACGGTCAGCGGCCCGACGGCCGCCTCCAGGTCGGCCAGCAGCGTGGCCAGCACCTCGGCGGGAAGGCGCTCGTCGCGCAGCACCACCGGCCCGGACGGGTCGCTCTGGTCGACCACCCGGCCGCCGCCGGCCATCACCAGGAAGTCCGCGGCGCGGATGTCGTTGCGGGTCAGTTCGGCGAGCCGGGGCCCGCGACCGGTCGCGCCGACCACCGGGATCCCGGCGGCCCGCACCCGGTCGAGCACCGCATGGGTGTACGCGGAGACGGTCTCGTCACTGCGGACGAGCGTCCCGTCGAGATCCGTGGCGATCAGCTTGGGCAGGCCCGGGCGGGTCATGGTTCCTCCTTCGCCCGCCGCCGTCGCTGCCAGCCGTCTCGGTCCCTCGGTGCCTCGACCCTGAGTGACGGCGGGCAGCAAACGTACCTCGCGGAACGGGCCCCGACCATGGCGTTCCGGCGAATGCCGGGCCAACGGTCGACGGCCCGCCGGTGTTCCCGCCCGGAACCTCCACTCAGCCGTACGGTGGACGGGTGGGAGAGCGGGACTGGCCGGTGGCGGAGACCATCGACACCGAGCGGCTGCTGCTGGAGCCCCTCCGGGTCGACCACGCCGAGGAACTCGCCCCCCTCCTGGACGACCCGGCGCTGTACGAGTACATCGGGGGCGGTCCGGCCACCCCCGAGCAACTTCGGGAGCGTTACGGCCGGCAGGTGGCCGGGCGGTCCCCGGACGGCCGGGAGGGCTGGCTCAACTGGATCGTCCGGCACCGGGACACCGGCGACGCGGTCGGCACCGTCCAGGCCACCGTGCGGCTCGACGGTGACCGGCCGGTCGCCGAGCTGGCCTGGGTCGTCCTGGCGCCGCACCAGGGCCGCGGCTACGCCGGCGAGGCCGCCGTCGGCCTGGTCGGCTGGCTGGCGGAGCACGGTGTCGGGTCGCTGGTCGCGCACGTGCACCCCGATCACCGGGCCTCCGCCCGGGTGGCCGAGCGGCTCGGTCTGCGGGCCACCGACGAGCGGGTGGACGGCGAGATCCGTTGGGTGGCCCCCTGAGGGGTGCGAACGGACCGTCGGGGGCCGACCGGGTCAGTCCCGGGGTTCGGGGCGGGCGAAGGGGATGGCCGGCGCGACGGTGAGGTCGGCCGGCGCGGGCAGCCCGTCGTCCGCCACGTCCCGGGCCCTGCGGCTGCGGCGGCGCTGGCCCACCGGCTCCGCCTCGGCCCCGTCCTCCGCCTGCTCGGCAGGCGGGGCCGCGTCGGTCGGAGCCAGCTTCAACGCCGCCGCGAAGAGGGCGCAGGCCAGGAACGCCGTCACCAGGCCGCGGCCGTACTCGACCCGGAACCCGTCGTCGGTGGAGTAGAAGAAGACCCGCTGGCCGGCCTCGTCCAGCGAGGCGGCGGTCGCGACCAGCAGCCCCAGCAGCGCCACGGCCAGGGCCAGCCCGGCGAGCCGGGCGTTCGGGCGTACCGCGAGGGTGCCGCGCAGCGCGAGCACCACCGCGCAGACCAGGGCGAACAGCCCGACCAGGTAGCCCACCCCGAACCCGCCGATGTCGGACACCCCGCCCGGCACCCGCAGCGGCGTGTTGCCCTGCGGGCCGGCGTTGGGGATGGTCATCACCTGCCACTCGCCGAGCATCGAGGCGAGGGCGGCCACCGCGCCGAGCGCCGCGAGCAGCACGGGGAGGCGACGATCCCGGCCCAGACCGGAGAACGTACGCCCGAACCGGCCCGGCCCGGCCGGCTCCGTGCCCCACTCCAGGACGGCCGCACCGTCGGACCGGTGTTCCTGCCGGGGAATGGGGGAATCCTGGGACATCGGCCACCCTTCCGCGTTCGCGGGCCTGCCCCGAATCATGACACAGTACGCACCCGGCGACGCGGAGCGTGAACGGTCGCCGGCCGGTGCCTGTTCGACTAGCGTCGGGTGCATGCCTATCCGTACCGCTTCCGCACAGTGGCAGGGCAACCTCACCGAGGGGTCCGGCACGATCCGCACCGGCAAGGGCGGGATGCAGGGGAACTACTCCTTCAAGTCCCGGTTCGAGGAGGGTGAGGGCACCAACCCCGAGGAGTTGATCGGGGCTGCCCACGCCGGCTGCTTCTCGATGGCGTTCTCCAAGGCGCTCGCCGAGGCGGGCTCGCCGCCCACCTCCGTGGAGACCACCGCCAAGGTCCACCTCGACAAGACCGACGCCGGGATGACGGTGACCCGCATCGAGCTGGACACCGTCGGCCAGGTGCCGGGCATCGACGAGGCGCAGTTCACCAAGCTCGCCGAAACCGCCAAGGAGAACTGCCCGATCTCCCGCCTGCTCGCCCCGGGCGCCCAGATCAGCCTGACCGCCCGCCTCGCCTCCTGACCGTCCCGCCGTCGGCGTCGACCGCCACGGGGAGCCGCGCTCGCTCCCCGTGGCGGTCCGCCAGTTCCGACCGGCGCGGGCGGGCCGTGTCGTCGGGCAGAATGGGCCGGGTGCCGGTGGAGATGAGTCGCGAGCGCTTCGAGGAGCTGGTCGGCGACGCGCTCGACGAGGTGCCCGAGGAACTCCTCGCGCTGATGAGCAACGTCGTGATCCTGGTCGAGGACGACCCGCCCCCGGGCGAGGACCTGCTCGGCCTCTACGAGGGCCACGCCCTCACCGAACGGGGCTGGGACTACGCCGGCGTGCTGCCGGACCGCATCCTGATCTACCGCAACCCCATCCTGCGCATCTGCGACGACGACGAGGACGTCGTCGACGAGGTCGCGGTCACGGTGGTGCACGAGATCGCCCACCACTTCGGCATCGACGACGCCCGCCTGCACGAGCTGGGCTGGGGCTAGGGCTCGGCGCCACCGCGGGGTGGGCGGGGCGCCGGTCGGCACAGGCGCGGCGAACCGGCGACGACCGGTGGGCGCCCCGGGCCGGACGGCCGGTGGTCGACGGTTGCCAGGGTCGCCTACCGTCGGTCCAGGCACCACGAACTCAGGAGGCACTTCCATGCGCAGCGAGCTGTTCTCGGCGGAGAACCTTGAGAAGGAGTCCGCGCAGCCCGGCATGCGGCTGCAGAACTCCAAGATGTTGAAGATCGAACTCAACGGCGAGGCGATGGCCCGGGTCGGGTCGATGGTCGCCTACCAGGGGCAGGTGCAGTTCCAGGCCCTCGGCTCCGGCGGGCTCGGCAAGTTCCTCAAGCAGAAGCTGACCGGCGAGGGCGTCCCGCTGATGAAGGTCTCCGGCCGGGGTGACGTCTTCCTCGCCGACTTCGCCAAGGACGTGCACGTCATCGACCTGGAGCCCGGCGACGCGCTCTCCATCAACGGCTCCAGCGTGCTGGCCTTCGACTCCACCCTCCAGTACGACATCCGGATGGTCGGCGGGGCCGGCATGGCGTCGTCGTCCGGCCTGTTCAACTGTGTCTTCAGCGGCCACGGCCGGATTGCGATCACCACCAAGGGCACCCCGGTGGTGCTCAGCGTCGACGCCCCCACCTACGTCGACCCGCAGGCGGCGGTCTGCTGGTCGGCCAACCTCCAGACCGGCTACCACCGCGCCGAGCAGCTCGGCCTCGGCACGCTGCTCGGCCGCCGCACCGGCGAGTCGTTCACGATGAGCTTCGCCGGTCAGGGCTTCGTCGTCGTCCAGCCCTCCGAGGAGCCGCCCATCATGGGCAGCGGCTCCCAGGAGCAGCAGGGCGGTCTCCTCGGCGGCCTGCTCAGCTGAGGCGCCGTTCCGCGTCACCTCGCCCCGCCCCCGCCCCGCGCCGACCGGCCCCGCCGGATCCGCGTGCCGGTCGGGGGCGGTGCCGTTCCGGGGCCGCCGTCAGCCTCTCAGGCGGTGCGGGGCCGCCGTCAGCTTTTCAGGCGGTGCGGGGCCGGCGTCAGCTGAGGTCGCCGGCGCGCAGGCGGGCCAGCCAGGCGGCGGCGTCGGCGTAGTCGGCGTCCGAGAGGCCGGCGGGGGCCGGGATCGGGCGGTCGCCCGACCCGGGAAACCGGTGCCGGGGGTACGAGCCCAGGAAACGCACGTCGGCGCAGACCCGGCGCAGCCCCTGCAAGGCCTCGCCGAGCCGCACGTCCGCCACGTGCCCCGTGCAGTCGAGGAAGAAGACGTACCGGCCGAGCGCCTCCCCGGTCGGGCGGGACTCGATCCGGGTCATGTTGACCCCACGGACGGCCAGCTCCATGAGCACCGACAGCAGCGCGCCCACCCGGTCGTGCGCGATGTAGACCGCCAGGGACGTCACGTCGTCGCCGGTCGGCGGCGGGGGCGGCCCGGGGCGGGACACCAGCGCGAAGCGGGTCACCGCGTCCGGGTGGTCGGCGATCTTGTCGGCGAGCACGTCGAGCCGGTGCCGACCGGCGCCGATCGGGGCGCAGATCGCCGCGTCGTACTCGCCGGCGGCGGCTCCGGCGGCGGCCGCGCCGTTGGAGAGCACGTCGACCACGACCGCGTCGGGCAGGTGCGTGCGCAGCCAGCCCCGGCACTGGGTGGACGCCTGCGGGTGGGCGGCGACGCTGCCCACGTGCGGGAGCGTCGTGCCGGGCCGCGCGGCGAGCACGAACTCGACCGGCAGGATCACCTCGCGGGTGATCACGAGGGGGGCGCCCTCGGCGAGTTCGTCCAGCGTCACCCCGACCGCGCCGCCGATCGAGTTCTCCAGCGGCACCAGGGCCGCGTCCGCCTCCCCGGTTCGTACGCTCTCCAGCGCCTCCGGCACGCTGCGGGCCGGCGTGCGGCTGCCCCGCTCGGCGGCGGGGATGCTGTTCAACGCCTGCTCGGCGAAGGTGCCCTCCGGCCCGAGGTAGACGAAGCGCGTCGGCGGTGTTCCCGGCATGGCGACAGCCTACGCACCCGGTACGCCGAGCGACCCGGCGTCGCAGACGCGCGTCCGGATGCCGGGCGGCCCGGCGGCGCGGACCTCGGCGGTGCAGACGTCGGTGCCGGCGGTGACCAGGCGTGGGGCGCCCGGCCGACCCTGCGTGACCACCTGGAGTGTCTCGTGCCCGGTCACGTCGAGCACCGTGTAGTGCCACTCGCCGGCGCAGAGCGGCCCGGTCCGCACCCGGACCCGGACGCCGTTCGGCAGCACGCCACCCCGGCCCCGCACCAGGTCGACGATCCGTGCCCCGGAGGGGCCGTCCGGGCAGGGAACCGCGACCAGGCCGGGGTCGACCGTGGGGGTGACCACCCCGCCGCCGGGCAGGCCGGTGGCGGGCGGGGGCGTCGGCGCGGCGCTGGGCGTGACGGGGGCGGCGGTGCGGGTCGGGGCGGCGGTCGGGGCGGGACGGCGCAGCTCCGGTGGGGTGCCGCAGCCGGCCAGGGGCAGCGCGG
>NZ_JBFABB010000079.1:0-32306 GCF_040640035.1 Micromonospora sp. NPDC023633
CTCGGTCGGGGTGCCGACCGAGCGGATCGTACGCCGGGGCAAGGCGGACAACTTCTGAGCGGCGGGCATCGGCACGTCCGGGGCGGCCACCCGGGCGACGGGGGCGCGCAGGTCGGCGAAGCACTCCGCGGCGGCCCGGGCGGCGATCTCCGCGCCGAACCCGCCGGTCAGGTTCGCCTCGTGGGCGACGACCAGACGGCCCGTGCGCGCCACCGAGGCGGCGACGGTGTCGAAGTCGAGCGGGTTGAGCCAGCGCAGGTCGATCACCTCGGCCTCGATGCCCTCCTCGGCCAGCTGACCCGCCGCGTCGACGGCGGCGGCGACCATCCGGGACCAGGCGACCACGGTGACGTCGCCGCCGGGCCGGACCACCCGGGCGCCGCCGACGGGCTCGACCGGGGCGTCGGTGCGCACGGGCCCGCGCGTCGGGTAGAGCATCCGCGCCTCGGCGACGACCACCGGATCGTCGCTGACCACCGCGGTGCGCAGCATCTGGTACGCGTCGTCGGGGGTGGCCGGCAGCGCGACCCGCAGGCCCGGGGTGTGCGCGAAGTACGCCTCCGGCGAGTGGGAGTGCTGGGCGCAGGCGCCGGGCGAGTAGCCCTGCTGCATCCGGATCACCAGCGGGGCCTTCCACCGGCCGTTGCTGGAGTAGTGGACGGTGGAGATCTGGTTGACGAACTGGTCCATCGCCACGAACGAGAAGTCGGCGTACATGATCTCGGCGATCGGGCGCAGGCCGGTCATCGCCGCCCCGAGGGCCATGCCGAGGAAGCCGGTCTCGGAGATCGGGGTGTCGAAGATGCGGGCGGAGCCGAACCGCTTGTGCAGCCCCTTGGTGGCGCCGAACGGCCCGCCGGGAAGGGCGACGTCCTCGCCGAAGTAGACGGTGTCGTCGCGGCTGTCCAGGGCCCAGGTGAGTGCGGCGTTGACGGCCTGGATGTAGCGCAGGGACTCAGACATGGACGTGCTCCTTGGCGGTCGCCGGGTCCGGGAACGGCACGGCGCGGGCGGCGGTGACGGCGGCCTCGACCTCGGCGGCCACCTCGGCGTCGATGGCGTCGAGCCGGGCGGCGAGCGCGGGGTCGGCGGCCTGCCGGATGCGGGCCAGGGGCTCGCGTCCGCGGGCGGCGGCGATCTCGCCGGCCGGCCGGTAGTGCTGCACGTCGCCGCTGTAGTGGCCGACCAGCCGTTCGGTCATCGCCTCCACGATGGAGGGTCCGGAGCCCTCGCGGGCCCGGGTGACGGCCTCGGTGACGGCCTCGGCCACGGCGTCGGCGTCGTTGCCGTCGACTACCCGGCCGGGGATGCCGTACCCGGCGGCGCGTTCGGCGAGCTGGCGGACGCGGACCATGTCCTCGATGCGGGACATCTCGGAGTAGACGTTGTTCTCCACGACCAGCACCAGCGGCAGGTCCAGCACGGCGGCGAGGTTGATCGCCTCGTGGACGTTGCCCTGGTTCATCGCGCCGTCGCCGATGCTGACCAACGAGACCGCGCCGCTGCCGGTGCGCTGCGCGGTGAGCGCGGCGCCGGCGGCGACCGGCACTCCGGCGCCGACGATGGAGTTCTCCCCGACGAACCAGCGGCTCGGGTCGGACAGGTACGGCGAGGCGGCCCGACCGCCGCAGAGGGCGGAGTCGCGCCCCATCATCTCGGCGAAGAGCCCGACCATGTCCACGCCCCGGGCGACCGCCCAGCCGTGGCCGCGGTAGGTGGCGGTCACGTGGTCGCCGTCGCGTAGCGCCCGGCAGGCGCCGACCGGAATCGCCTCCTGGCCGTTGCACAGGTGGATCGAGCCCGGGATCTCGCCGTCGTCCTTGAGGGCGGCCAGCCGCTCCTCGAACCGGCGGATCCGGGCCATGAGCCGATAGTCGTCCGGCAGACCCATCACACCCCCAGTAGCAGTTAGAGCCTTATTGCGGCTCGTTCGTTCCGAAGCCTAGACCAGCCCTGCGAGGCTATGGAAGAGTGCAGTAGCAAGTTTCTGGCCGTTATTGGTCTCTAATTTTGGGGGCAGGTATGGAGATCACCGCCGTCGACTCGGTGGTGCTGGGCGACGCGCACTTCGTCCAGCTGCACACATCGGACGGGCTGGTCGGCGTCGGGCAGTCCGCCTGCTGGGGCTACCCCGCCGCGGTGCACGCCGTGGTGGAGGCGTTCCGTCCCCATCTCCTCGGCGCCGACCCCGGCCGCATCGAGCACCACTGGCACCACCTCTACCGGATGGGCCCGTTCCGGGGTTCCGTGCTCTCCGCCGCCGTCGCCGCGGTGGACATCGCCCTGTGGGACCTGCTCGGCAAGCGCCTCGGTGTCCCGGTCTGGCAACTGCTGGGCGGCCGGGTACGCGAGCGCATCCGCCTGCACCTGCTGCTGCCGGGCACCGGCGCGGAGGCGCTGGCGGCGCAGGCGGCGGCGGCCGTGGCCGACGGCTTCACCGCGGTCAAGTTCGACCCGCTGCCGGCCGACTACGCCGACCTGTCGCTGGCCCGGCTGGTCATGTCCACCGAGGCCACCACGGCCGCCGTCCGCGACACCGTCGGCCCCGACGTGGACCTGCTCGTCGAGCTGCACCGCAAGCTCACCCCGTTGCAGGCGGAGGCGGTCGTGCCCGCGCTGGCCCGGCACCTGCCGTTGCTGGTGGAGGACCCGATCCAGATCGACAGCGTCAGCAGCCAGGCCGACGTCGCCCGCCGGGCGCTCGGCGTGCCCATGGCCAACGGGGAACGGCTGCACACCATCTGGGAGTTCAAGGAGCTGCTCGCCCAGGGCGGCGCCCAGTACGTCCGCCCCGACCTGGGCCTGGCCGGCGGCATCAGTCACGCCCGCAAGATCGCGGCGCTGGCCGAGGCGCACCACGCCGCCGTGGTCAGCCACAACTGCCTCGGCCCGCTGCTGACGATGGCCTCGGTGCACCTGGACACCGCCATCCCCAACTTCGTGGTGCAGGAGTACTCCCCCCTCGACGACCAGCTGGCCGACGGACCGGCGCGGGCCTGCGTGCGGCGCGAGGGCGGGTTCCTGCCGGTGCCCGAGGAGCCCGGGCTCGGCGTGACCCTGGACCTCACCGACGCCACGCCCCTGGACCTGACGGGCCGCCCCCTGCACCGCATCCCGCTGCGCGCGGACGGCTCCGTCGCCTACGCGGTCTGAGCACACGCGACGGTTGCCCGGCGGGCGAGCCCGCCGGGCAACCGTCGCACGGACCGTCACGCTCACGCCGGTGGCGGCCGACCCGCGTGGTGGAAGACCGGGTGCGCCCACAGCGGCTCGCCGTCGGCGTCGGCGATCTCGGCGAACAGGTGCGCCAGTGATCGCGTCCACCGCGCCTGCACGGCGGAGGCCGCGGTGACCCGGCGCGCCCGCGGGTAGCCGTCGCGGGTCCGCAGCACGCAGATCAGCAGCAGTCCGTGCCGGTAGATGTGGTAGTCGTAGACGCCGGCCTCGTCCAGCAACGCCGACATCTCCGGCCAGATCTCGGCGTGCCGGCGCTCGTACTCCCCCTCGGCGCCGGGACGCAGCCGGTAGAGGTGACATAGTTGCGCCCCGGGCCCCGAGGCACCGGGACCGGCCGCCGGCCCGCTACCGCCGGGACTGGGACCTGGGCCGGCGGCCCCGGTCCCGGGTCCGCCGGGAGCGGGGCCGCCGGGAGCGAGGCCGGGGCCGCCTGCCGGCGGGCTCACTTGCCGGAGCCGGCGAGCGCGCCGGAGACGAGCTGGCGCTGGAAGACCAGGTAGATGATCAGCACCGGCAGCAGGGCCACGATCAGGCCGGCGCTGACCAGCGGCACCGACACGTCGTACTGGCCGCTGAGCAGGGAGACACCGACCATCAGGGTCTTGCTGTCCGAGCCGCCCATGATGACCAGGGGCAGCAGCAGGTCGTTCCACATCCAGACGAAGTTGAAGATGGCCAGCGCCGCCAGTGCCGGCGCGGCGATCGGCGCCAACAGCCGGAACAGGATGGTGAAGTGCCCCGCGCCGTCGACCCGGGCCGCCTCGATCAGCTCGTCGGGCACCTGCTGGAAGTAGCCGGCCAGCTGGTAGGTGCCCAGCGGCAGCCCGAACGCCGCGTACGCCAGGATCAGCCCCTGGTACTCCCCGGACATGCCCAGGTCGAGCACGGTCTGGTAGAGCGGGTAGATGATCGCCTGACCGGGGATGGTCAGGGTGATGATGATCAGCAGGAAGACCACCTTGCCGCCGCGGAAGCGCAGTTTCGTCACCGCGTACGCGACCAGCAGCGCGGCGAGCACCGACAGCACCAGCCCGCCCAGGGTGGTGATCAGCGAGTTGAGCAGCAGCCGGGGCATGTCCATCCGGCGGAACGCCTCGAGGTAGTTGTCGAGGGTGATCCCGCTGGGCAGGCCCAGCGGGTCCTGGGCGAAGCCCGTCTGCGTCTTCAGCGAGCTGACCACCGTGAACAGCAGCGGGTAGACCGCCGCGACCGCGACGACGACCAGCGCGAACGTGAGCAGGTAGCGCCCGGCCCGGGCGAATTGGCGCTGGTTCATCGCGGCTTCCTGGTCCCCTCTGTGAACATGTGCCGCACGCTGAAGACGGAGAGCACGGCGACGAAGACGAACAGCGCGATGCCGATGGCGGAGCCGTAGCCCCGGTCCAGGAACTGGAAGGTGGTCAGGAAGACCAGGTACTCCGGCAGCATCGTGGCGTCGCCCGGACCGCCCTGCGTCAGGGCGTAGATCAGTGGGAAGAGCCAGATCAGGACGCCGGAGGCGCACAGCACGCTCCAGTACGCAACCGTGGGCCGCAGCATCGGCACCACCACGGAGATCAGCCGCCGCCAGAATCCCGCGCCGTCGAGGTAGGCCGCCTCGAGGGTCTCCTCGGGGATGGTGGCCAGCCCGGCCAGGTAGGTCATCACGCCCAGGCCGAAGAGGCTCCACAGCGCGACCGCGACCAGCGCGAACAGCGCGCTGTAGCGACCGTTGAGCCACTGGATCGCCAGCGGTTCGAGGCCGACCGTACGCAGCAGGGCGTTCAGGGGTCCGTCGGGGGCGAGGATCTGCCGGAACATGATCCCGACGACGATCGGGGCGATCGTGTACGGGATGAAGTAGACGGCCCGGAAGAACTTCCAGCCCGGTGACCGCTGGTGGATCAGCAGCGCCAGCACCAGCGGCAGCACGATCCACACCGGCAGGGTGGCCACCACCAGCAGGGCGTTGCGGAAGCTGGTGAGCACCATCGGGTCGTCGAGCATGCGGGTGTAGTTGTCGGCCCCGGCGAACGAGCTGCCACCGAACCCGCTCGACGACTCGGTGCTGGTGATCACGCCCCGGATCAGGGGCACCACCTTGAACGTCACGGCCAGGACCAGCGCGGGCAGCACCAGCACGGCACCCAGCCACCACTCGCGGGCACGGCCGGGGCGCGGGGGCCGCCGGGCGGGTCGGGTCGGCTTGTCGGCGGCCACCGGCTCCGGCACCGGCGCGGTGGAGATCGTCATCTGGCTTCCTTCTCCGACTGGCGGGGCGGGGCGTCGCCGCCCCGCCCCGTACGGCTAGTTGCCCTGCTTCTTGGTGGGGCTGCGCTCCAGCGCCTGCTGCATCTGCTCGGCCCACTTGTCGACGGTGAGCTGACCGAGGCTCACCTGCTGCCAGCCGCGGGCCAGCGCGTCGGCCTCGGGTCCGGAGAGCATCACCCCGGCGTGCAGGGTCGGCTCGGCGACCAGCTCCTGGATCTTCTGGAAGGCCGGCGAATTGGGCAGCAGCGCCTTGTCGACGTTCTTGTTCAGCGGCTGGCCCTTGGCGTGCTTCACCCACAGCTCGCCGTTCTCCTTGCCGGCGAGCCAGGTGATGAACTTCAGCCCGGCGTCCTTCTTCTCGCTCCACTTCGTCACGCCGTAGACGGCGCCCTCGATGCCGGAGAACTTCTGCGCCAGCGGGGCGGTGGGCTCGGCTGCCGGCCAGCGGGTGACGCCGAGCTTGTCGTCGCCGAGGGCCTTGCCGAACGCCTCCCAGTTCACCGCGTCGGAGATGATCGTCCCGGCGAACGCGGCGTCGCCGCGCTGGAAGATGTCCGCACCGTCGGGGAGCATCGTGATCGACGGCGCGTTGCTGTTCGCCCAACCCTTGGTGGTGATCTCGGCGAGCTTCTCCAGCACCGCGACCAGCTTCGGGTCCTTCCACGACAGGGTGCCGACCAGCAGGCCGCGGATGTCGTCCTCGCTCAGGTAGCTGCGGGCGATCTCGGGGAAGTCCCAGTAGGCGGGGAAGGTCCCCGACAGGCCCAGGGCCAGGCAGGTCTTGCCGGCCTTCTTCACCGCGTCGCAGGCGGCGCTGAACTCGGTCCAGGTCGCCGGCGGCTTCTCCGGGTCGAGCCCGGCGGCGGTCAGGATGCTCTTGTTGTAGTAGAGGACGTTGCCCTGGTACGAGAAGGGCACGCCGTAGCAGGGCTTGGCGGTGTCGAAGCCCTCGCAGGCGCCGCTGTAGGTGACCAGGTCCTTGTTGATCTCGGCGGCCTTGTCGCCCAGCGGCACGTACGCGCCGCGCCGGTCGAACAGCTCCAGGCCGGCGTTGTTGGCCATCACGTCCGGGCCCGACTGCGAGGTGATGTAGGGGCCCTGCACCTCGGGGTACTTGTCGAACGGCACCGACTGCATGTCCAGCTTGATGTCCGGGTGGCTGGCCTCGAAGCTGGTCTTGACCTGCTTCCAGTACTCGGTGCCGCCCGGCTCCCAGGTCAGCACCTTGAGGGTGACCGGACCGGATGAGGCGTCGTCGCCTCCGCAACCGCTCAGCAACGCGGCGGCGGCCATGCCGGCGGCGACGACGCCGGCGGCCAATCTACGTCGGATCATCGGCAGAAGCTCCTGTCAGCGAGGGGGATGGGGGAACTCGGCGGGGAGCGCCGTCGGCGGCGGCGCTGTCGGCGACGGCGGCGGCGATCTGCACCACGTGCAGCCCGTCGGCGAGGGGAACGACCGGGGTGGGCTCGCTGCCGTCCAGTCGGCGCAGGAAGTGCCGCAGCTCGGCGGCGAGCGCGCCACCGCCGTCGGCCGGGGAGAGCAGCCAGTCCGGCGCCTCCGTCCGCTCGGCCTGCACGAGCAGGGTGGGGTGTCCGAGATCGACGTGGCCGACCCCGTCGGTGCCGTACACCTCGACCAGGTCGGCCGTGTGGTTGGGCGTGTGTTCGGGCAGGAGGTAGCTGTTGCGGACCGACGACACGACGCCGTTGGCGTGTCGAAGCTCCGCCCAGACCAGCACCGGCGTCGCCGATCCCGGTCGGGTCCGGGCCGCCGCGCGCACCTCGACCACCGGCGACTGCGCGTACCACAGCGCCAGGTCGATGTCGTGCACGGCGGTCAGCAGGGCGGGATGTTCCTCGGGGAAGAGCCGGGTCAGGGTGCGGGGGCGATCCCGGCGCGAGGAGACGGCCAGCACCTGACCCAGCCGGCCGTCGCGGACGGCGTCGTGCAGCGCCCGGTGGGCGGGGCTGTACCGCAGGATGTGCCCCGGCTGGCAGAGCACCCCGTGCGCCTCGGCGGCGGCGACGATGGCGGCGGCGTCGGCGACGGTCGCGGCCAGGGGCTTCTCGACCAGGACGGGCACCCCGGCGGCGATCAGGGCGACGGCGACGGCACGGTGCGCCGAGCCGGGTACGCACACGGACGCGGCGTCCGGCGTGCCGGCGGCGAGCAGGTCGGCGACGGTGGGATAGGTGTGCGGGATGCCGTGGCGGGCGGCGACCCGTTGCCGGGTGGCCGCGTCGGGGTCGACCAGCGCGTCGACCCGTACACCCAGGGCCTGGTATGCGGCCACGTGCCGTACGCCGAACGCGCCCCCGCCGATCACCGCCACCCGCGGTCCGTCTTTCATCCGTCCACCGCCCCGGCGGACGCCGGCTCGCCCTGCGCGACGCCGGCCCGCAGCCGACCGTCGAGGACCGCCCGCGTGAGCCGCTCCAGGGCGGCCACCCCCGTCACCAGGCACCGCTCGTCGACGTCGAACGCGCCGGAGTGCAGCGGGGCTCCGCCGCGCTCGCCGGTGACGCCCAGCTTGACGTAGAGGCTCGGACCGAGCGCGCCGAGCAGCGCGAAGTCGTCCGTGGTCAGGGGCGGCACCGGCAGGTCGACGACATCGACGGTCCCGGGCAGCTCGGCGTGCGCGAGGGCGACCAGCTCGGCGGCGTTGCGCACCGGGGGCATCTCGTTGGCCCAGGTGAAGCGCACGCCGAGATCGAGCGCCGCGGCCTGCTGGCGGGTGACGCGTTCGATCACCGCCTTGAGCCGCTCCCGGACGGCCGGGTCGTGGGTACGCAGGGTGCCAGTCGCCTCCGCGCAGTCGGCGACCTGGCTCTGGCTCGCCCCACCGGAGATGGTGCCGATGTTGAAGGCGACCAGTTCCTCGGGGTTGCGGGCCCGGGCCACGGCGGCGTGCAGGGTGGTGACCATGGCGGTGAGGCCCAGGATGGCGTCGCGCCCCAGCGCCGGGGTCGCGGCGTGCGCGGCCACCCCGAGCAGCTCGACGCGGAACGCGTCCTTCGCCGCCATCGCGGTGCTCCGGTCGACGCCGAGCGCACCCGCCGCCAGGTCGGGCCAGCAGTGCAGGCCGAGCACCGCGGCGAACCGGCGGTCGCGGAACGCCTCGTGGGCGAGCACCGCGGCGGCGCCGGAGTCGGCGCCGAACGGGATCTCCTCGGCGGGCTGGAACAGCAGGGTCACCGAGCCCCGGGCCGGCGGGTCGGCGGCGAGCCGGGCGGCGACTCCGTAGGCGACGGTCATGTGCACGTCGTGCCCGCAGGCGTGGCAGACGCCGGGGTTGCGGGAGGCGTACGGCTCCTGCTTGGCGTCCTGAACGGGATAGGCGTCCATATCGGCCCGAAGGAGAACCTCGGGTCCGGGCGCAGCTCCATCGATCTCCACCGTCAGGCCGGTCCCAGCTATTCCGGTCCGGATCCGGCCCAGTGGCCGCAACCGCTCCACGAGGGTGGCGGCTGTTTGTCGCTCAGTGAACCGCAGCTCAGGGTGCTGGTGAAGCTGGCGCCGCAGCCGGACCAGTTCATCAACGTCGTCGCCTTCCAGCGTCACGCGGTTCACCCCTTGCTCGCGCCCTCAGTTACGGACCTAATTGAGACAAGAACCTAAGTCAGGGGTGCCGTCACGTCAATGGCCTGCGGAAATTTGGGTTAGGGTCCGACCATGCGACGCGCTGACGCCCACCTGCACCTGTTCGCCGACGGATACCCCGGCCGCTACGGCCGCTCCCCCGCCGGCGGCGACGAACTGGCCGTCTACCAGGGCATACGTCGTGAGCACGGCATCGAACGGGCACTCGTGGTCGGCTACGAGGGCGAGCCGCGCTTCGCCGGCAACAACGACCATCTCGCCCGCCTTGCCGCCACGCACGACTGGATCGCCCCGGTCGCCTACGTCCCACCAGGCGGACCGGCGGGAGCGGGCGGGACCGAAACGTGGCTGGCCTCCGGCTTCGTCGGCGTCGCCGCGTACCTGCCGGACGAGGCGGCCGTCGAGGCGTTCACCCCCTGGGCGACGCGCGAGGCGCCGGCGCTGAACCGCGCCGGGGCGGTGGTCAGCCTCAACGCCACCCCCACGGCGACCACGCGGCTCGGCCCGGCCCTGGCCGCGCTGGACGGCTGCACCGTGCTGTTCAGCCACCTCGGCCTGCCCGGCGAACGAGCCGAGGTTCCCACGCGCGAGACGGCGCAGGCCGTCCTCGCTCCCCTGGCGGGGCTGGCCCGGCTACCCCACGTCGGGGTCAAGATCTCCGGCCTGTACGCGGTCAGCCGCCCGGCGCACGCCTTCCCGCACCATGCCGCCCGCCCCTTCGTCGACCTGCTCCTCGACCGCTTCGGCCCACGGCGCCTGTACTGGGGCTCCGACTTCTCCCCCAGCCTCGACCACGTGTCCTTCGCGCAGACGGCGGACCCGATCGGTCTCGACGGGCTGTCGGCCGATGACCGCGACGCCGTCCTCGGCGGCAACCTCCTGCGCGCCCTCGACCGCCACGCCGCCGCCACGCGGGGAGAGCCGACGCCCCGCCCCTGACCCGCCCCCGTGCCACCCGCGACGTGCCGGCCGTCCGAGAGCGGGCGGTGGCCGCTGGGCGGCCTTCCCCCGGTTCCGGCCGGATACCCTCCCGTCGTGACCCACGAGAACGAGATCACCGAGCCGGTCGACCTGTGCCTTCCGGGCGGGCGGCTCGATCCCGCCGCCGTGGGCTGGAGCCGCCGTCCGCTGCACCGGGCGAACCTGCGCGGCTGGGGCCGCAACAAGCGCTGGGAGTACTGGGGCGTCGTCACGCCAACCCACATCGTCGGCCTGGTCGCCTCGTCGCTGGACTACGCGGGCGTGCACAGCCTCTACGTGCTCGACCGCGCGACGAAGGCCGAGATCGACAGGAACGCGGTGGTCCCCTTCGCCCGGGGCACGCTCTTCCCGCCGGTCAGCGGGGCGGGCGCGGTGCGGGCGCGCGGCGGTGGGCTCTCGATCGACATCGACCAGGCGGCGTCGGGCACCACCATCCGCGCCACCGCCCCCGGTCTGGAGATCGACCTCGTGGTGCCGCTGCCGGCCGGTCACGAGTCGCTCGGCGTGGTGGTGCCCTGGAGCACCCGCCGGTTCCAGTACACCGTCAAGGACCTCGGCCGCCCCGTGCGTGGCACTCTGCGGGTCGACGGCGTGGACCATCCCGTCGCCGAGGCGGACTCCTTCGCCGTCCTCGACCACGGCCGCGGCCGGTGGCCGTACGCGATCCGCTGGAACTGGGCCGCCGGCAGCGGCCCGGGTCGGGCGATCCAGCTCGGCGGTCGGTGGACCGACGGCACCGGCTCGACCGAGAACGGCCTCTTCGTCGACGGCCGGCTGCACAAGATCGGCGACGAGCTGCGCTGGGAGTACGACCGCGCCGACTGGTTGCGGCCGTGGCGGATCAGCGGTGAGCGGGTGGCGGTGGAGTTCCACCCCTTCCACGAGAAGATCGCCCGGACCAACTTCGGTGTGCTCGCCAACGAGACGCACCAGTGCTTCGGGCACTTCACCGGCTGGGCGGCGGCCGACGACGGCGAGCGGGTCGACCTGGACGGCCTGGTCGGCTGGGCCGAGGAGGCGCGCAACCGCTGGTAGTGCCGGGGATCCGCCCGGTCACGGCCGCCCTGCACCGGCGCCGGGTGGGCGGCACGGGCTCCCCGAGCGGTACGCCGGGCCGGACGGCCGCCTCGACGCGGGCCTAGGGTGGGCGGCATGGCGAGCCCTGACCCCTCCGCCGACGGCTCGGCGGCCCGGAACCCGCTCACCCTGCTCACGCTGGCCGAACTGCGCCGGCGCACCAGCGTGAAGTGGCGCATGCACCCGCCCGACGTGCTCCCGCTCTGGGTCGCGGAGATGGACGTGCCCCTCGCTCCCCCCGTGGCAGACGCGCTGCGCCGGGCGATCGACCTCGGCGACACCGGTTACGGGTACGGAACGGCGTACGCCGAGGCGCTCGGCGAGTTCGCCGCCCGGCGCTGGGGCTGGCACGACTTCCGCGTCGCGCACACCACGGTCGTACCCGACGTGATGATGGGCATCGTCGAGGTGCTCCGGCTCGTCACCGACCCCGGCGACGCGGTCGTGGTCTGCTCCCCCGTCTACCCGCCCTTCTACGCCTTCGCCACCAACGCCGGCCGACAGGTGATCGAGTCGCCGCTCGGACCCGACCGGCGCATGGACCCCGCCGCCCTCGACGAGGCCTTCCGCCGCGCGCGGGCCTGTGGCCGCCGGCCGGCGTTCCTGCTGTGCAACCCGCACAACCCGACCGGCGTCGTGCACCGGCGCGAGGAGCTCGAGACCGTGGCCGAACTGGCCGACCGGCACGGCGTGCGGGTGGTCTCCGACGAGATCCACGCCCCCCTGGTGCTGCCCGGGGCCCACTTCACCCCGTACCTCACGGTGGCCGGCACCGGGAACGCGTTCGCCCTGACCTCCGCCTCGAAGGCGTGGAACCTCGCCGGCCTCAAGGCGGCGCTCGCGGTCGCCGGGCCCCAGGCCGCCGCCGACCTGCGCCGCATGCCGGAAGAGGTCAGCCACGGGCCCAGCCACCTCGGCGTCATCGCGCACACCGCCGCGTTCCGCGCCGGCGGGCCGTGGCTCGACCGGCTCCTCGACGGTCTCGACGGCAATCGCACGCTGCTCGCGACGCTGCTGGCGAAGCACCTCCCGTCCGTGCCGTACCACCGCCCCGAGGGCACCTACCTCGCCTGGCTGGACTGCACGGGGCTGGGCATCGACACGGCGCAGCCGGCCGACGACATCGGCGTGGTCAGCGACGTCGCCGGGCCCGCGAAGATGTTCCTCGACCACGCGCGGGTCGCCCTCAGCTCCGGGCACGTCTTCGGCACCGGCGGGGCGGGCTTCGTACGACTCAACTTCGCCACCTCGCCGGCGATCCTCACCGAGGCCGTCACCCGCATGGGCGACGCCGTCCGCTGAGCACGCCCGCCGTCAGCATGGGCCTGGGCGACGTCGCCCTCGGCGCGGCGTTCGCGGCGTTCGCGTTCAGTCACCGTCAACGCCGCCGGAGCGGTCGGCGTCCGCCGGCTGCTCCGTCGGCTGGTCGCACAGCCGCTGGTAGTGCTGCACCGCGAGCAGGACCGCCAACTGACCGAGCGCGCTGACGGCGGCGGCGAACTGGTCGAGGTAGAACACCAGCAGGTTCACCACGCTCAGTGAGGTAACCAGACCCGCCCGGGCGATCTCCACGGCTCGGCGGGCCACCCCACGCAGCTCGTGCGGCGGCAGCACCCGGGCCGGGTCAGCTCCAGCAGCGCCGCGGCCAGCGGCCGCAGCCGGTCGTCGTCCGGGCTCGCGGCGGCGGTGCCGAGCCGTCGCCGGAGTTGTGCCCGGTCCCGTTCGCCCAGCCTCCCGTCGACGGCCTCGCCGCGCAGCTCCAGCGCGGCGTGCAGTTGCGCACGCGTGCCCTCGACCCGCGTGCTCCGGGCGCGCACGTACAGCCACACGGCGATGAGGAAAGCCGCGTAGGCGATGGGCGCGGCGGCCGGGAAGAAGTAGTCGTTGTCGGCGGTGATGAACTTGCCGACCTCGTCGATGAAGAGTCCTGTGCCGATCCCGGCCAGCAGCGCCGCCCAGAGCAGCGCGGCCCGGTTGGCGACAAGCAGCGGAACGAGCGGGGCGACGAACAACGACAGGCCACCCCACAGGGCGTGCGAGATGTGCAACGTACCGCCGCCGACCTACGGTTAGCCGGTCAGCGCCAGGAACGCGCGGGTGCCGAGGACCGCGCCGCCGACACCGATCAGCATCAGCAGCATGTAGCGCTCCGCGTCCAGTCGCGCCACCAGGCGCCGAGATGACCGACGGTGACGCTGCCGGTGGGACGGGAAGCTCATGTGGACAGCAAACACCTGGCGGCGAGGTGCCGGTGGCGCCTCCGCCAAACGGGAGCGTCAGCCGCGAACGCTGTCGTCGATCGACCTGCGGACCGGTGAGTTCCGCCGCCGGCCTCAGCGCCGGGCGCCGCCCGGTCGGCCTCGGCCGGTCCCGGAGGCCCGGTGACCGATGCGCGGAGCCCGTACCACCGCGGCGTTGCCCGCCCCGGGGCGGAAGTCCCGCGCCGCGCCGGCAACCATCTCGTCGGGATCGCTGAAAAGCGCCTGCCGGATGTGCGGCGGAACCAGCTCCGACGTCGCCACCGCCATCCGCACCTGCACCGAGCGGTCGTCGACCAGGCGTCGCAGATCCACGTCGTCGAGCTCGACCGCGAGCACCAGCGCGGCGCGGACGTCCGCCACGGGATCCTGGGCGAGTGCGCTGCGCTGGGCGGCGGTGGTCCGCGGGTTGCGAGCGAGCCCCTTGCGTACGCGCGCCGTGCGATCGGCCATCAGGGCGGTGATCGCGTCGGGGTCGTGGGTGTGGGTGGCGAGCCGTTCCCGCACCTCGGGTGAGACGTCGTCGACCAGCCGCGCGGCCAGCTCGGGCTCCAGCTCGCGCGTCTCCGCGAGGAGACCGCGAAGCTCCTTGTCGGGAGCCTCCGCCATCACCCGGCGTACCGACTCGTTGCAGGCCGGGTTGCCGGCGACCGCCCAGCGGACCCACCGGTCGGCGTCCTTGACGAGCAGCAGAAGATTGCCGACCGAGGTCGAGGGGTTCCTCGCCACGGCCTCCCGGACCTGACGATCGTGGTCCCGGGCCAGCGGCCGCAGCGCCTGCGCGGGCGCGTCGGTGCGCGTCGCGACCGCCTTACGGACCACGGCCGACGGATCGGACGCCAGGTCGATGAGGGTCATCTGTGACGTTGCGGGGTCCTGCGCGGCGGCGAGCCGCGCATCGACGCCGTCACCCGTCGCACCGTCCGCGGCGGCGCCTGACCCACTGTGACGGTCGGGTCCGCCGACGTCCTGCTGTTTCCCCATGGGCGCCATCATGTCACGGGCCGCGCCGTGAACCGGCCGGGCCGGGGTCGGCCGCCCAGGGGTGATCGACACCACCACCTGGGCGGCCGGGGACCTCGACGGCGGCGCCGTGGCAGCCGGTACCACGGCCAGACGCCTCAGCCCCGGCGCGGCTGGCCCGGCCGGCGCCGGGCGGTCCATGAGCTTGACCCGCTGCGTTCCGGCGGCCTGCGTCGTGCTCTGGCAGTAGTGCTGCCACCTGCCGTCGAAGGGCCCTGAACCCGTCCTGCCGGTTCCATTCCGTCGGGTCGATCGGGTTCCCCTGCGCGTTGGCGGGCATCGCGGAGGCCGCGAACCGCACCCGCTTGCCGGTCGGGCTGGTCCGGTCCGGCACGGTGAAGTAGTGTCCTCCGACACTGGACGGTCGTCGGACGCAGGGGCCGACGATGGTGGTGGAGCGTGATCTTCTTCCTACGCTCGTGAATGGATCCCGGTAAGAGGACCGCCCGTCCTGATCCCCGCGTCCGCAGCGAGGATCAGGGGCGCGCCGCCCCGCACCCTGCGTGATGACGTCTACAGCGCGAGCATCGCCGCGGCGACCTCATCGGCGGCCGCGTCGGGGATCGCGGTCGCGGCCTGTGCGAGCACGAGCAGCCGCGCGCCAGGGATCTCGCGCGCGAGCGCCTCGCCGTTGCCGACCGGGAAGAACGGGTCGCGACGACCGTGCACCACGAGCGTCGGTATCGCGAGTCCGGGCAGGCGCTCGCGCCAGCGCGGCTCACAGTCGAGCCTGGAGAACACCATGCCCAGTTGGTTGGCCATCTGGACCGCGGGCTCCGTGCCCGGCGTACGGTCGAAGATGCGTTCGGCGGTCGCGCGCGCCGCGGCGGGGTCGTTGCCGAGGATCGCTGCGCCGGCGGTGGCGAACTCCGCCACGGCGGCGCGGTCGGACCAATCAGGCATCGGGAGCGCGAACCGCCGGCCCAGCGTCGCCGCGTCGTGGTCGGGCAGGTCGTCGTCGACCGGGCCCGGTGCGACGGGCCGCGTCCCGACGAGGGTGAGTGCGGAGAACGCCTCCGGGTGGTCGAGCGCGGCGACCTGGGCGACCATCCCGCCGACGCCGATGCCCGCCAGGTGCGCCGGCCGGTGGTCGAGGCCGCGGGCGAGCGCGGCGGCGTCGGCGGCGAGGTCGCGCAGCGTGTACGCCGGCGCCTCGGGGTCGACGGTCGTCGACGCGCCGGAGTCGCGCAGGTCGTAGCGCACGACGTAACGTCCGCCGCGAGCCAGCGCCTCACAGAGCACGTCGGGCCAGGAGAGCATGGTCGTGCCACCCGCCAGCAGCACGAGCGGCGCCGCCGGATCGCCGAAGTGCTCGACCCCGAGCGTCACGCCGTCGGGCGTGCGGAACGAGTGGGCCGTCGAATGCATCGTCAACCTCCAGGACACTGCGCGGCTGCGGCACACGCTACGCGCGCAACGCCGCCCGCCGCCGCGACACCAGCGCCGACTCAGGGATCCGGCAAGGATCAGGACTGCTGTCGGCCGGAGTCGGTGATCGTACTGCTGCTCGGCTTATCATTTGCCGGTCGCTCGTCAGCTACGCCTGTCGGGCTGGCTTGGCTGCACGGATGGCGGTACCGCCAAGCGGCTCGCGCCCTTGCGACCACCCCCGTTCAACTTCATGATCCGCTCACCGCGAAGTGAAGGAGCACATGGGCACCTGGGATGACGGTCCGTTCGACAACGACAGCGCCGCCGACTGGTGCGGTGACCTCCACGATGCCGATCCGGCCGCACGAAAGGCAATGGTTCGTGCTGCCCTGACGACGGCGGCACTCAACACCGGATACCTCGGCCATGACGATGCCGTCTCGGCCATCGCTGCGGCAGCGATCGTGGCGTCTCAGATACCCGGCGGAGACCCGATAACCTCGCCGTACGCACCGGACTTCCTGCTTGCTGGCGATTGCCTTGACCTGGACGACGACCTGCCCCAGCTGGCACTCGACGCACTCGACCGGGTTTTCAGCGGCGACTCGGAGTGGCGGGACCAATGGGGCGAGGCGGGATTCAGTAATTTCCCGCAGATCAACAAGCTCCGTACGGTGCTGTCCGGTCCATCCGAACTGCCAGGCCAAATCGCGCTGCTCTAGCTGGCACAACGCGACGGCGGGCGAGGGCTGCGGGCAGGGTGTGGTCGAAGACTGCGGATAATCAAGATACTGACCAAGCGGCGCGGGTCAGTACGGTCGCCCTGACGCATGATCGGCCCTGGCGGCGGCTGCTTTGGCTGCCTTCTCGATCTTCGCGCGCCGCGCCTCCCAGAAGGCCACATCGGGCTGGGCGTCCGCGTACCTGGCTGTCGTTCCAGTCAGGCCGTCGAGCTGCTCGCGCAGGATATCGGCGTGACCGGCGTGCCGGCTGGTCTCGGTGAGGACGTGCACCAGGATGTTGAACAGCATCACGTTGGGGCGCGGCCACCAGGGCACGTGACCGGGAGAGTCGATCGCCAGGGCGGTGATCGTCGCGTCCGCGTACTCGCACACGCGACGGTACCGGCCGCTGATCTCTTCGCGCGTCTCGTGCTCGGACGCCCACATCGCGGCGTCGTTCGCATCGGCGTCGTCCCACCGCGGCAGGGGTTCGGGGAATGGCCGGTCGAAGACCTCGCCGAAGTACCTGGCCTCTATCATCGACAGGTGTGTGACCAGGCCGAGGAGGTTGGTTCCGGTCGAGGTCAGGGGACGGCGGATGTCGTACTCGGAAAGCCCGTCGAGTTTCCACAGCATCACCTCGCGAACATCTCGCAGATCGTCATGCAGGTACTCTTTCGCGAATTCATCGATCATGAGGCACGATCCTGCCATAGGCCGTCAGCCCGCAGGACCTTCATCCATGCGCGCTCCGGACACCGCCGTACACCGAATCTATTGCGGGGTGGCGGCGAAGAGCCGCAGGCGGTCGGCCCTGGCCTGCGGCGGCGTCGAGGTGTCGTGTCCGCAGGGGTATTCGCGCCACTCCTTGAGTTCGGCGGCCGCGTGAAACAATCGCAGCCCCTCCGACACGTAGACGACCTCGTCGTCGCTGCCGTGCTGGAACAGCAGCCGCCGGGCGCCCGGCACCGCGACGTAGGACGCCGGCTCGTAGCGGTGCAGGAACTCCACGTAGGCGTCGGCTGCCGGATCGTTCTGCGGCAGGCTGGCGGCGGCGAGGCGCTGGAGGGTGCCGGAGCCGTAGGACGCGAGGGCCAGCGCGAAGAGGCGCGGCTCCACCGCACTGAGGATGGCACCCAGGTACGCGCCGGCGCTGTGCCCGAAGTAGCAGAGCCGGTCGGCCCACGCGGTCAGCAGGTCGAGGCCGCGGAGCTGGGTCAGCACCGCGGTCCGCACGGCGTCGGCCGTGGCCCGCTGGTCGCCGTGTGGCGGCAGGCGGTAGGCCGTCAGCAGCGTGGTCATGCCACGCTCGGCCATGCTGGTGGCCTCGTCGACGAAGAAATGCCGACCGTCGTCGGTACCGCCGTGGGCGAGGATCACGCCGGTGCCGCTCGGCCTGGCCGGGACGATGAGGGTGGCGCGGGCGCGGCCACCGGCGCCGTGGTCGTAGGTGAGCTCGCTGATGGTGAGGTCCCCGGTCACCACCTGACCGTGGCGTTCGACGTCGAGTGGGGCGTCGCGGTCATAGTCGAACGCAGCCGTCTCCATGTTCCCTCCACCGGTGCGGCCTCCGTGATCCCGTACGTTCGCACGGCCGCCCGGATCGGCCAACCGAAATCGGGAGCGGCTGACCATGCCGCGACGAAGTGGGCTGGTTCAGTCGCCGCAGGGTCGCGTGCTGTCGTCCGTCTCGCCGCCTCGCTGGTGGTGCTGCTGCGGTACCGCCGCGCCGGAGGTCGCCGGCAGCCTGAGCGCGGGCGCGCACGGCCTGCATTGCGGGCCGCCTGACCCGAGAGCGGACGATTCGCAGGTGTCCCGGCTGGACCCTTGAAACTTGACCAGCGGCCAAGGAGCGCTACCAGACGGCGCACGTACCGGGAGGAGGGGGCGAGCGGGAGGCGATGCACTTGACCGCAGTGGTCCCCAAAAACCCAAGAAGGCCGACCCGACATCTCGCTGCTGCATCTGGTGCTCTATGCACGCACGGGTCTCGTCGGGTTCCATGCCGACTTGGCCACGCCTGGACTCGGCGGGGCATGGCAGGTTGCGTCCGCAGCGCGCCGAGCGGAACTTGAAAGGCTCTACTCGACGTTGCTGACCGGTACGGAGGCGATCGGTGCGCTGCCTGCCACCCCGTCGTGGGAGTGCTGGCGTGCCGGTCGTGCCGAAGGCCGGCTGATCGGCGAGGTGATCAATCGCATTGTGCTGGCGCAGGCGACGCCTTACGCGCTGCCGCTCGAGTGGTTCGACGGCGCGGTGCTGTTCTGGGAGGAAATGGGCGGCCAAGCGTCGTACGTGTGGAGCTATCTGCAGGTGCTGCGGCACTGCGGCATCCTCGATCGGATCTCCGGCATGGTCGTGGGCGTCCCATACGCGATCGACGGGCTCGGGACGCCCGACGCGTCCCCGACCCTGCCCGAGATAGTCCTCGACGTCCTCGGCGACCGTGACATCCCGGTCCTGGGCAACGTCGAGTTCGGACACGCCGGCCCGAACCTGCCGATGCCGGTCGGCATCCGCGTCGGCCTCGATGCGCAGCAGCGGACGCTGTCGCTGCTCGAACCGGCGGTACGGCCACACGCGACAACGGGATCGGTCGGCTGAGCGACGCGAATCAGTGGGCCCCGGTCTCGGAAGCACCCGGGCCGGCTCAGGTCGGCACCGCGCGGCGGACACCGAACCGGTCGCCCAGCGGAACGGTGGCTTGCATGGGGCTGGCGATCCGCTACCGCTGCGTACGCGTGTCGCTGGCCCTCGCGGGCGACCGGGCGGACTCCACCCGATGACCAAGATCCCGCGCTCCGGCACCCCGCCGAGCCGACGCGCGGGGCGGGCGGCAACCCCTCCCATCTGCGAAAACAGGCTGTCGTCCCAGTGACAGATCTGCACCGATAATCGGCTAACGTGCTATAGAGATATGGGCGGAAAAGGACGTTTTCCGAGTAAGTGTCGCGTTCGGCGAGTGTCCGGCCGCCGCCTTCAGGTGCGGGACGCGACCGGCAGGACAATGGGGTGACCACCGGTCGGGTGACTCTCCTCGCGCCACCGTCCACATCCGCGTCGACGAAGAGCACCGCCGCCTCGACGGTCGGTGCCCAGCTAGGAGCACCCATGTCAATTCCGCACCGTGTCCGTGTGTTGGCCGCCCTGGCGGTCGCATCCACCCTGGCGCTGTCCGTCGCGGCGGTCGCCCCGGCCGCAGCCCGGGATCCGGCCGCAGCCCGGGATCCGGTCGCCGTCCGGACGGCCCTCCCGTCGCTTGCGAACATGCAACTGGTGACGGCATCCACGAGGGTCACCGAGCCGGCACCGCAACCGGTGAAGCCGGCCGCGCCGGCGGCGCCCAGGGCCGCCCGCAAGGGCAGCCTCGCGGTGGTCACCTGGAAGGCGCCCGCCGACCGGGGCAGCAGGATCACCGGGTACGTGGTGACGCCGTACCACAACGGCAAGGCCCAGAAGCGGGTGGTCTTCGACGCGTCGAAGACCACCCGGAAGGTCACCGGCCTGCGCGCCGGCGGGACGTACACCTTCACGGTGGCCGCGAAGAACGCGGCCGGCGTGGGGCCCGCCAGCCCACGGTCCGCGCGGGCCGGCATCCTGGCCCTGCCGTCGGCACCCACCGTCGTCGCGGTCTTCGCCAACAGCGTGGCCGCCACGCTGAGCTGGACCCCGGGCCCCGACGGCGGCTCGCCGGTCACCAACTGGGTGGTCACCCCCTACATCGGCGCCGTTCCCCAGGCGAGCCAGACCCTGGGCCCGGCGACCACCGGCGTCGTCACCGGCCTGACCTCCGGGGTCACCTACCGGTTCACCGTGGCCGCCCGGACCATCGAGGGAACCGGGCCCGCGTCGGCGCTGTCGCCGGCGGTGACCACCAACGTGTCCCCCACCCTGGCCTTCCCCACCCCGCCACCGGCCGCGGTGGGCGTCGCCTACGTCACCCCCCTGGACGTGACCCGCGGCGTGCCGCCGTTCGTGTGGTCCGTCCAGTCCGGCAGCCTCCCGCCGGGGATGACCATCCGGCCCAACGACGGCACCCTCTCCGGCGTGCCGACCACCGCCGGCACGTACCCGCTGGTGGTCCGGGTCATCGACTCGGCCGGCAACTACGGCTCCCGACGGATCGTGCTCCAGGTCAACCAGGCGCCCGACCTGCGGAACCCGGCGCCACCGCTCGGCGAGGTCAACGCGTACTACTCCGACCAGTTCACCGTCTACGGCGGGACCGCGCCGTTCAGTTGGTCGTTGGCCGGCGGCTCGCTGCCTCCGGGGGTCACCCTCGACCCGGTCACCGGGCTGCTCGCCGGCCTGCCGACGGTCGCCAACGCCTACCCGTTCACCGTCCGGGTCACCGACGCGTTCGGGCTCAGCGACACCCAGGACTTCCGGATCGTCATCCAACCGGAAAGTGTCGTGACGCTGACCGCCGACGCCACCCAGACCACCTTCGGCTCAGCGGTGACCTTCAACGTGGCGGTCGGCCCGGGCGTGGCCGAGGGCACGGTGACGCTGATCGACCTGTTGCCCAACGGCACCGACGAACCGCTGGGCACCTTCCCGGTGACGTTCAACGCGGCGGAGTTCCAGGCGCAGATGCCGGCGTTCGGCCTCAACACCTTCCGCGTCCAGTACGACGGCCGCAACACCAAGTCGGTCGCCAACTCCAACACCGTCACCATCGATGTCCGCGCCGCCCCGGGACAGGTGCTCATCGACCAGTTCGCCCAGTCCGGGATCGCCGGCGCCGCAGACCAGTTCGTCTCCGTGCTCAACACGACGGCGCTCAACATGCCGATCGCCGGATTCAAGATCGAAACCGCGGGCGGCCCGACGATCACCATCCCGCAGAGCGCGCGGCCCGTCCCGCCACGTCGCGGCTACCTGGTAGCGGCCGCCGACTACTCCCTGACCGACATCGTGCCCGACCTGGTCGTACCGAGCCTCGGGCCCGGCGGCGGCCTGCGGGTGGTCGCACCCGACGTGCCGGGCAGCGTCGTCGACGCGGCCGGCTCGTCGCCCGGCTTCTTCGAGGGCAACCCGCTGCCGGCCTTCGCCGGCCCGCCGTTCGTCGTCTTCGCGTGGGTGCGGCTCCGCAGCAACGGACAGCCGGTGAACACCGGCGACACCAGGCGCGACTTCAGGTTGGTGTCGACCATCCTCGGCCCGGTCAACGGGGTGCCCTCGATGCTCGGCAGCCCGTCGCCGCAGAACAGCCTCGGCACCTTCCAACAGAACGGCAGCGTGCAGACCACCCTGCTGGACCCCGGCGTCGCCGCCTCGGCGGTGCCCAACCGCGAGGTGGTCGGCAACCGGCTGGTGCTGCGCCGGACGCTCACCAACCGGTCCACCCAGCCGATCACGCAGGCCCGCCTGCGGATCACCGCGCTGAGCCAGGCCAACGGCGCACCGAAGCCGGGTGACCCGGAGCCGCCGCCACCGCACGGCAACCTGCGACTGATCAACCCGACCACAACGACCAGCGCCGTCACGCTGAGCAACGGACAGACCGCGACGGTGTACAACCTGCGAATGGACGCCCCGGCGACCAGCCCACCCGGGGGCGGCCTGTCCACCACCCTGACCATCCCGCTCAGTCTGGGTGGCCTCGGCAGCGGGGATGCGATCAACATCTCGCTCACCTTCGCCGTGGACACCCCCGGTCGGTACTGGGTCGGCTGGGACATCGACGCCCTTGGTGGCGCGAACGTGGCGGCCAGCAAGGCGTCCGCCGCCACCACACGCAGCAAGCTCAAGAAGGCCGGCCCGAACTCGGGCGACTTCCGCAAGGGACAACTGGTCACCGGCACGCTGCGCTGACCGACGCCCACCGGTGCGGGTGGCGCTCCGCGGAGCGCCACCCGCACCCCTGCCCGTCGTTAATCCACCGAGACACCCCAGCACGCTCCGGGAGAACGCAGAATGCGGCCAACCGCACGCTTCGCCTACGGACTGCGGGTCCACGGCCTGGCCGGCGTCACCGAGCTGATGCCGCCCGGGACCGACCCGTTGCCCGAGGTGGAGGTCCACCAGGACGCCGACTCGCCACGGCCCGCACCCCACCCGCTCGACCACCGGCACGGCGTGCGGCTGCTCGCCGACGGGCGGCACCTCGCCGTCGACCGGGAACGACGCACCGCCGTCTTCCACGGCCCACCCCTCACCCCCGACCTGCTCGCCCACCCGTACCTGGCTCCGGTGGCGACCACCTTCAACCGCTGGGCCGGTCGGGAGACCTTCCACGCCGGCGGATTCGTCCGAAACGGTCGTGCGTGGGCGGTCACCGGGCCGCGCACCGCCGGCAAGAGCAGTCT
Source organism: Micromonospora sp. NPDC023633 (assembly GCF_040640035.1). Classification (NCBI taxonomy): domain Bacteria; kingdom Bacillati; phylum Actinomycetota; class Actinomycetes; order Micromonosporales; family Micromonosporaceae; genus Micromonospora; species Micromonospora sp. NPDC023633. Next base: position 22,834 of record NZ_JBFABB010000079.1, read on the forward strand.
GCTCGCGGCGCTGGCCGCCCGGGGCGTACCGGTGGTCGCCGACGACGTCCTGGTCCTGGACGGCACCGACGTCTTCGCCGGGCCCCGCTGCATCGACCTGCGGGAGCCGGTGCCCGGAGTTTTCCTGCCCAGCGGCCCGGCGCGGGCCCACACCCGCACCCGCGTACACCTGCCGCCCATCGGACACCGGACGTCCCTGGGCGGCTGGTTCTTCCTCCACTGGGGCGACGCGGTCGAGGCGACCCCCGTGCCGGCCACCACACTGCTGGCCCGGCTGGCAGCCTGGCGCTCCTGGCACCAGTTGCCGACCGACCCGGCCGTCCTGCTCGCCCTGGCCGCCCTGCCCGCGTGGGACCTCACCCGTCCCCGCGACTGGGGCAGCCTCGACCAGGTCTGCGCGCTGCTCGAAGCGACACCCGCCTCCGCACGCGAGGTGGTGCGGCGATGAGCGCATTCACCCGACGACCTGGGCTACCGGCCGGAGATGCCCGGGGCCCGCGACGACGACTGGTCGCACTGGTACGCACCGGGTTCCACGCGCACGCGTGGCTGGACGGTGACCCCGATCCGTACGGCGCGATGACCGAGTTGCTACGTCGGGACCCGTCCGCCGGCTGGCTGCCGGCGACCGCTCAGGACCGTTCGACCAGACCGTAACGGTCGAGGTCGGCCAGGAAACGCGTCACGTCGTCGGCGACGCGATCCCACTCGGCATCGGCCGTCGACGCCAGCGCCTCGGTCAACTCTGCGGCGGTGGCGCCGTCCACCAGCCGGCGCCACAGCAACGCACCGACCGGGTCCAGCCCGAAGTAGACGGACTGCCGGGTGTCCAGCACGACGATGTCCTCGCCGGCCTGCCGCCAGGCGGTGCGCTGCTCGGCGATGCGGTAGACGGTGGGCTGTGCAGTGTTCACGGTGACACCTCCATGCGGGGCGTCGGCCATGGAGACGACGCCGGCGGGTTCTGCCTCAACCAGAGATCCTGGACGAGGCCGGCCGTGCACTCCGGGATCGGCCAACGCGACCAGACCTTCCGCAGGGCGGCCGCGTCGACCACGTCCTCGTCGATGCCGTGGCCGTCCCAGTGCCGGACGAACTCGCGGGTGGGCCGGCGGAGGAACACGGCCAGGAAGTGCGCCTTGCGCCGGGGAGCGGTCACCGACGCGGGCAGTTCCCCGGCGGCGATCCCGGCGAGCAGTTCGGCGCGGGTCGGTCGGCGCCGGTGCCCCGCCCACCCAGTGAGCGCGCCGGCGAACACCGAGTCGAGCAGGGGCTGCACCAGCCGTACGTCGTGGGCGTCGGCGACCCGGGTGAAGCAGGCGACCGACGTCCGCAGGTCGCGCCGGCGTAGGTGCCAGGCGACCCGCTCGTCCAGCCGTTCCGGTTCGGCCCGTTCCTCGGCGAGGAAGGCCCGACGGACGTGCCGGGCCGCCGCAGGCCGCAGCCACGGGAACACCACGGTGGCCGGCCTGCGACGACGTACCACGGCGCGGAGCCGGCCGGCCCTCTCCAGCAGCGAGGCCGGGGCGGGGCGGCGCCAACCGGCGAGGATCTGGTCCCCACCGACGCCGGTGAGCAGCGATCCACCCGCCGCCAACTCCACGATCGGCAGGTGCAGGTGCAGGTTCAACGGGTGCAGCACGCCGAAGCGGTGCAGGAATCGCCGGGCGACCGGCCCGACCAGATCGAGATCGTCGTCCGCGGTGAGGATCTGCCAGTCCCGACCGACGTCCAGCACCCGGATGATCTCGTCCTGCCACGGCGACTCGTACGCGCGGGGCGCCCCGGTGAACCGCCAGGTCACCGGGACCGGGTCGGGCAGCCCCTCCCGGCGGGCGACCCGGACGGCGACGGCGAGCACCACCGACGAGTCGAGCCCGCCGGAGAAGCTGACCAGGCACGGTGGCCGCCGCAGCGCCGGGAGCACCGCAGCCTCCAGCGCGGCCAGCGGGGAGAGCAGGGTGGGCACGACGCACAGCGGTCCCTCCTGGGCGGCGTCGGGCGGTGCCACGCCGGTGACGAGGCCGGTCGCCAGGTCGTACGGGGTGGGCCAGCGCACGGTCACCTCAGTCCCGGTTCAGGGTTCCCCGGCGGCAGGCGCGGCGCAGCGCCCCGCCGAACAGCCCGACGGAGATCGGCAGCAGGATCGCAGCGCAGCCGAGCAGGACGGCCAGTTCGGTGCCCCACGGCTGCCCGGCGAGCGCGTGCCGGAACCCGTCGAGCGCGATCCGGGTGGGCAGCACGGCGGTCAGCCACGGCGGCAGCACCGGGAGTGCGGCCACCGGAAAGTAGGTGCCGGAGACGAAGGCGATCACCACCATCGTCAGGCGGGCGACGAGGTCACCGCGACCGAACGCGACGGTGAACGCCATCAGGGCGATGCCCACCGCCAGCATCACCCCGACCGCCGACGCCAGGACGAGGATGGTGCCGACCCAGCTCGCCCGACCGACGTCCAGCCCGAACAGCAGGCCGAGGACGGCGAGGTAGATCGTGGCGCGAAGCAGCGCGAAGGCGAACGGGTGGGCGGCCAGTCCGACGGCGAGGACCCACCGCGGCACGGGTTGGGCGACCAGCATCTCCAGGGTGCCGTCCCGCTGCTCCTGGGCGACCCGGGAGGTGACCTGGCTGGTGGCCGCTTGGACGACGAGCATGAAGGTGAGGCCCACCGCGACGAAGTCGAAGTAGGTCGCCGAGTGCCCGAGGGCGTTCCCCTCCGGCACGCGGAGCACCCGGGAGATGAGCAGGAAGACCGCCAGGTTCACGATGCCGAAGGCCAGGTCCAGCAGTAGCGGTGGCACCAGCCGGCCCCGTTCGGCGAGGTTGCGGCCGACCAGGGCGAGCAGCATCGATCCCGCACTCGCCCGGTCCGGCGGGCTCGCCGCGGTCGCCGGCGCTGCGACGGCAGGCCCGGTGAGCTGCCCGGTCGTCGGGCGACTCACCGATGCACCGGGAAGGTCAGCGTGCGTTCGCAACGGTCTCGGTCCTCCGACTGGTGGGACACCACCACGCAGGCCAGTTTCGGACGACGGTCCAGCGCGGCCCAGAGCAGGTTCCGAGCCCGCTCGTCGAGGGAACGACCGGGCTCGTCGAGCACCAGCGCCGCCGGGTCGGCCAGCAGGCTACGGGCGATCGTCACCCGGGCCCGCATGCCGGCTGAGCAGCGCTGCACCGGCACCCGGGCGAAGGGGCCGATCTCGAACTCGTCCTCGACGCGGGCGACCATTCGACGGGCGGTGGCGTCGGGAAGCCGAAGGCGCGCCGCCAGCAGCAGGTTGTCCCGGCCGGAGAGCCTGCCGTAGAGGCCTTGTTCCGGGTTGAGGCAGACCCCCAGAGCGCGGCGCGCGGCAGGCGAACCGGCCGGGTGACCGTCGACCAGGGCAGCGCCGGAGGTGAGCGACAGGGTGCCGGCGAGGCAACGCAGCAGGGTCGTCTTGCCGGAGCCGTTGCCGCCCGTGACGAGCAGTCGCGTTCCCGTCGGCACGTCGACATCGAGCCCGGAGAAGACCCGGTGTCGGCCGAACCAGCGAGACGCGCCCCGCAGGCAGAGCATCGGGCGACTCAGAGGGAGTCGCCGGTGCCGCCCTGGCCGTCACCGATGGGTCCGGTGCCGCCTTGGGTGAGCTCAGCGAGGGTGCCGAGTCGCTCCACCCTGGGGGCTTGGTAGTCGCGGACGTGGCCCACCTTCTTGTCGTTCTCCGAGCTAATGCGACTTGAATCCATTTTCCCCTCCAATGTCCGATAAGGGCTATGCCGTAGAGTAGCGCAGCGGTCGCGCTTCGTGAAGCAAATCGAAATGCGGGTCGTCGAAGGACCGACAGCTGCCCCACAAGGGCCATCAGGGGTGTGCTGGGGCCTGTGTCGAAGTCGGCGGTGGTTCCTGAGCCGGTGTGACTGTCCGGCGTGTCGACGATCAGAAATGGCCGAGGTCTCCGGTAGATGGTTCAGCGGCCAGGTTGACCGTCGTCATGGAGCAGGCGGCAGTTGATCGATGGGATCCGGTGGCGGATCCGGGTGGGCGCCCCGTGGCGGGACGTGCCACCGCAGTACGGATCCTGGTCGGCGATGCATGCCCTGTTCCGGCGGTGGCAGCGTGCCGCCTGGTGGAGTCAGTGTCGAGCCTGCTGATCACGCGCTCGGACGCTCCCGCTGTGGGTTGACCACGAAGCTGCACCTGGGCTGCGAGCAAGGCCAGAAACCCCTGGCGATCGTGCTGACCGCCGGGCAACGAGGCGACAGCCCGCAGTTCATCCCGGTCCTGACCGCCATCCGCGTTCCCTCGCCTGGTCACCGGCCGTCCCAGGACCCGCCCGGACCGAGTCCTTGCCGACGAGGCGTACACGCCGAAGGCGAACCGGGCCTACCCGGGTGACCGCCGTCAACGGGGTCAGCGCCAGCAAGGACGCGCTCGGTGACGGCACCCCTCGCGCGGTCAAGGCCGCGAATGGCAGCAAGGCGGCGAAGGATCGGGTGCGCGACGCCCGCCGCCTGGCCGAGTCCCGCTCGTTGAGAGTGATGATCAGCGGCATTCCGCGCCGACGCCAAGACCGGCGGCGCAGGTGGCGGTCCACACGATGCCATCCGCGCCGTCCGGCGTGGTGGAGGCCGGACGAGCACAGAAAGGTTGATCAGGACATGCGGATGACCGGGTGGTCCGTCCACGGGCTGTGCGTACACGGACTGGACGAGGCCGCGGAACCTCCGGCAGCGGACGACACCCGGCCCGGACACCCAGCCGCGCTGGTCCGCCAGGTCGCCGACCGGCTGCGCGGCGGGTTGCCGCCGACGCTGCGGCCCTTCGGCCACCTGCCCTCCGCCCCGGCGAGCCTGCCGGCGGCCGCCCTGCCGGCCTGGGATCTCCACAGACCCCGTGACTGGCCGGCGCTGGACGACACCCGTCGGCTCATCGAGGACACCCTCGCCCCCGGCCGTGTCGCGGGGGCGCTGCGGTGACGGCCATACCGTCGGCGGTCCGCTGCCTGGCACTCGACACGACCGCGGCCGTCGTCACCCGGGCCCTGGCCGACCGAGGGGTGGATGTCGTCCTGCTCAAGGGCGCCGGGCTCGCCCGCCGGCTCGGTCTGGAACGGCAGCGGGTCTATACGGACATCGATCTGCTGGTGGCTCCCGCCAGCTTCGCCGCCGCACAGCGGGCGCTGGCCGACCTGGGCTGCCGTAGCGCGCTGCCGGAGGAACAACCTGACCGCCGGTCGCACTGGTACGAGCGACCGTGGCGGGTCCCCGGCCCGATACCGCTCACCGTCGACCTGCACCGCGGCTTCCACGGGGTGGCGGACCCCGAGGCCCTCTGGACCTCGTTGTCTCGTGCGGCGGTACGGATCCCGCTGGCCGGCGGCACCGTCGCCGTTCCCGACGAGATCGGCACCGCCCTGCTGGTCGCGCTGCACGCCGCCGCCCCGGGCCGCTCCGGACGGCCGCTCACCGACCTGGAACGGGCGCTGGAGGTCTTTCCCCCGGACACCTGGCGGGCAGCGGCCGACCTCGCCGCGAAGACGGGCGCGGTACCGCTGTTCACCCTCGGACTGCGCCTGACGCCGGCCGGCGCGGCGCTGGCGACGGAGCTGGGCCTGCCCCGGCGATCCACACCGGCACAGTGGATCAGGGCGCATCGGGGCTCGCCGGTCGCGTTGGCCCTCGCCCAGGTCGCCGATCTACCCACCGCCCGCGACCGGCTACGGCACCTGGTTCCTTGGCTCTTCCCGTCGCCCGCCGCGATGCGGCACTCCAGCGCGCTGGCCCGGTGCGGTCTGGCCGGGCTGTTCCTGGCCCACCTGGCGCGGGTGCACCGCAACCTCTGGCGACTCCCGGCGGCGCTGGCGGAACTGCGGGTGGCGGCCCGGGCCGTCCGACAGTCGGCGGTGGACGACCGGCCGCGCCCGCCGGGACAGGGATCCGGCCGGCCGGCCTGGCGCGGCGGCCTGCCGGGGGTGCTCCGGCTGGCCCGTCGCGGTGGGCTGCCCGCGTTGCGTACCGCCCTCTGGACAGCGCGGGCCGTGCGGCAGGCACGGATCCAAGTCGCCCGGCACGACCTGGCGTCCGTCCGGCTCCCGGCCCCACCACCGGGCGCGGGCGCCCACCGGCACGCCGTACTCGGCGTGCTGCACCGGACGGGGGCGAACTGCCTACAGCGGGCGCTGGTCCTCCAACGCTGGTACGGCAGCCAGCGGATCGCCCGCACCCTGGTGATCGGGGTCACCGCGCCCAGCTCCGGCTTCCACGCCCACGCCTGGCTCGACGAAGAGACCGACGCGCAGCGGGAGGCGATGGTGGAGATCCTGCGCCGACCGACACCGCAGGACTGGCTGGGGCGTGGCCTGCCGATCTTGTAGTGGCTGATCGTCGACGCGGGTGGAGGGCAGGACCGGACACGAGACGACGACCTGGGCAGGAAGCCCAGAAAGGAGGCGGCCGATGACCACCCGCCGCGCCCGAGGAGAAGGCGGCCTGCACTGGGACGAATCACGCCAACGCCGGATCGCCACCATCACCGTCGGCTACACCCCGGCCGACAAGCGCATCGTGCGCATCGGCACCGGCAAGACCAAGACCGAGGCACGCGCCAAACTGCGCGAGAAGATCCGCGACTACGAAGACGGCCTCGCCCTCGTTCAGGACGGGCAGACTGTGGCCGACGCTCTCACCGACTGGCTGGCCTACGGCCTGAGCAAACAGTCCGAGAACACCAAGGCGAACTACGAAACCCTCGTGCGCTCCCACAACATCAGCGACCTCGGCGCGAGGAAGCTGCGGGTTCTCAGTGCCACCGACGTCGACCGCTGGCTACTGGACAAGTCCCAGCGCCTGAGCACCCGCACGCTGCGGCTCCTTCACTCTTTGCTGAACCGCGCGGTCAATCGGGCCGTGGCGCGGGACAAGGTCAAACGCAACGTCGTAGCCCTCTGCGCCGTTCCCACCGGTCGCGTCGGGCTTCCAAGTCCCTGACCCTCGACCACGCGAAGGCGCTCTTGACCGCTGCCGAGGGCAGCTCGTTGCACGCCTACATCGTGGTTTCGCTGCTGACCGGCGCGCGTACCGAGGAACTGCGCGCCCTCACGTGGGCACTCGTCGACCTCAACGGCAAGCCGCACGACGATCCGCCCGCCGGCACCGCCCTCGATCGGTACAACGTGCTTTGAGCCTTCCGCCCGGTCGTCGCCAAAGCGGGCCTTGACCCGCGCGACTGGACCCCACGCGAATTGCGGCACAGCTTCGTTTCCCTGCTATGGGACAGCAGCGTCAGCATCGAGCCGATCGCTGACCTCTGCGGCCACTCCGGCACGACCGTCACCGAGAGCGTCCACCGGCACCAACTCCGGCCGGTGCTCCTGAGCGGCGCGGTCGCCACGCGCGTTATCCGTAAGATCAGACCGTGTAGTCGACGGCACGTCGGTCACCAGCGCGCACACCGTGTGGTCCCCGTGTGGCCCCCGGGCGCTGACACGCTTGGCGTGCGCAGCAGACGGTCCAGGAAGTGCGAACACAGGCGGAAGCCGCTGTATCCTCAGCCGCGCAGCCAGCTCATGAGGTAGATGCCGAGCGCTTCCGCAGTCGGTCAGACGAGGCGTTGGAATGCCGATGGTGGTGGACCCATTGCAAGGCGGTGGGCGATGCGATCAGCGCACTCCTCTGGGCTAAGCACCGACGTATCAACCTCGAGGTCATAGATACCCGGTCTGTGGACTTCCTCGTGCCACAGGTCCACCGGGTTCTGTACGGCGCCGCCCTGGTTATAGCCGATGCCGCCCCAGGTTGAGCGGCGGCGTTCCAGGGCAACCTCGACCGGGCAACGCACGCCCACGAACAGCACTGGCAGGCCCTGAAGTTGTCGAGCGCACGTCGAGAGAATCTGCCGCGGAACCGAGTAGGAGTCGTGGTGCCCAACGTCGACAACGACGTTGAGCCCGAGGCGGCTGTGCGCCGCAATCGCCTCATACATGGCGCGATACAGAGTCACGATAAGTGGCTCAAGGTCGGGACGCTCACCGCCCGGCCGCAGCCCGATTCCGGGCTGAAACTGTGCCGGGGTCATCTGCTTGAAGTGGTCGACCCCTAGGTTCATCCAGACGCCTTCGAACGTGTCCTGGATCGCGACAACGATGCTGGACTTCCCAGAGCGCGGTGGGCCATTGAGAATCACGATCTGGCCCGATCCTTCGAGCTGCGCCATTTAGCTCCTTTCAGGGAGACGGATCTACTTGGAGCTCGACCAGGTGGGCCATGGCCACCCCCTAGCGCGTCAGCTTGCGGCAACACTAGCGACAAGCGGATCTCCTCGTCGGGCAGTCGCGAGACCGTCCAGCCTCCTCCGGACGGGGACAAGGTGGAGCGCCTACCAGACGAACCACCTTGGCCCCGTCCGGGAGACTGGTAGCCCTAATGGGTGCAGAGCGGGTCGGGCTCTTGCCGCGACTCCTTTGGTATCCCCGGCGTTCGACGCCTCACGATAAGGCGGGAGCTGCTGCGTGGCTCAGCCCGCTCTGCAGGATCGGGTCCGGTTGGATCTGTTCGTGGTTCGAGCCCGCCAGCACGGAACATCCCTCGGTTCTCCGGGGCCAGGAGCCCTCGACGTAAGACGGGGAGCCGTGCCGGTCGCTGGGATCAAGGACGGCTCATCGGATGTCAGGCCATCGAGCCTTTCCATTAGGGCGCCGCGCGATCCCGGTCAGGGCAAGGACCAGCCCGAACCCTCGACATGGAGGACATATTGAAGGTCACCTGCGGCATCGACTGGGCGGAGAAGCACCACGACATCGCGCTCGTCGACGACAAGGGCACTCTGGTAGCGAAGGCCCGCATCACCGAGTCCGTCGAGGGCTTCCAGACGCTTCTGGCGATACTGGCCGAGGCCGGCGACGACGGCGACTGCCCGATCCCTGTAGCGATCGAAACCCCGCGTGGCCTGCTGGTCGCAGCGCTTCGCGCCACCGGCCGCCCGATCTACCCGATTAACCCGATGGCCGTCGCCCGATACCGGGAACGCTACTCGGCGTCGGGCAAGAAATCAGACCACGCCGACGCCGTTGTGCTGGCAAACATCCTGCGTACGGACATGCACGTGCACCGGCCGCTGCCCGCCGACACCGAACTCGCCCGCTCGATCGCGGTCCTCGCTCGCGCCTGCCAGGACGCGACGTGGCGGCGCACCCGAGCCAGCAACGAGCTGCGGTCGCTGCTGCGCGAGTACTACCCGGCAATGCTCGAAGCGGCCGCCAACCGCAGCGGGAACCTCGCGACCCCGCTGACCCGAGCCCTGCTCGAACTCGCCCCGACTCCCGCCGCAGCGCTCACGCTGTCCAAAGCCCGCATCGCCGCCGCACTGCGCCGAGCCGGCCGCTCCCGCAACATCGACCAGGTCACCACTGAGCCCTTTTCATCCTGACCTTGCAGGTCAGAGGCGGGGTGTGTAGCCCGGGGATCGATGAGGGCGAGGCTCCAGGTAAGACAGCAAATCG
>NZ_JBFABB010000080.1:0-32010 GCF_040640035.1 Micromonospora sp. NPDC023633
ACGCCCCCACGCACCCCACCACCTACAGCGCCACCCGCGCGATCCAGTCGTCGTCCACGGGCCCGCCCGGCCACGCCTAGCGCACCCCGCCGCAGATCTAGGTGCGCAGCAGCGCCCGGACGGCCAGGGCGAGGGCGGCGGCCCAGGCGACGGCCAGCAGCGCGTAGACGGCCGGTCGGGCGGGGCCGCCGAGGTCGGCCGAGCGCATCAGCGTGCGGGCGTTGGTCAGCACGATCACGCCGCCGATCGCCGCGCCGAGCAGCTGGGCGGGGACGATGCGCACCAGCCAGGCCGCGATCGGCGCGGCGATCAGGCCGCCGATGAGCAGCGCGGCCACCATGGGCAGCAGGAAGCCCTCGGAGCCGAGCCCGATCAGGAAGCCGAGGCTCGCAGCGCCGGCGACCACGAACTCGGACGTGTCCACCGAGCCGATCACCTTGCGCGGCTCCATCCGCCCGCTGACCAGCAGGGCCGGCGTGGCGACCGGGCCCCACCCGCCGCCGCCGGTGGCGTCGACGAAGCCGGCGACCAGGCCGAGCGGGCCGAGGAAGCGGCCCCGCAGCCGGCCGCCGCGCCGGTCGGTGCGCAGCGGCCGGGAGAAGCGCACCAGCAGGTACGCGCCGAGGGTGAACAGGATGCCGGCCATCCACGGGGCGGCCGAGGCGGTGGAGATCGAACTGAGGAAGGTCGCGCCGGCGAACGCGCCCACGGCGCCGGGGAAGGCGATCCGGGCGACGACCCGCCAGTCGACGTTGCCGAACCGCCAGTGCGCCACCCCGGCGGCGAGCGTGGTACCGATCTCGGCCAGGTGCACGGAGGCCGACGCGGCGGCCGGCGCCACCCCCACGAGCAGCAGCAGCGTGGAGGAGGTCAGCCCGTACGCCATGCCGAGCGCGCCGTCGACGAGTTGCGCGGCGAGCCCGACCAGCGCGAGGACCAGCAGCTTGCGCACGAGCGCCCCCTGACTTTTCGGCATCTCCTATCGACTTGGTCGACAATGCGGCACGGGGCGTGCCGCGGTCAAGCCTTCAACCGGTCAGTGAGACGACAGACCCCCGGGCGACGTCATCCGGCGGGCCACACCAGGGCGGGACCGGCGCGAGACGGCGTGAGCCGACGCGGACCAAGGCGACCGCGCTAGGACATGGGCCACGGACCGGGTCGGGTGCGGGGCCGGGCGGGGTCAGGTCCAGGCGCGGGGGTCGGCGGCCAGCTCGACGACCCGATCGGGCAGGGTGCCGCCGGCCACGTCGGCGACGGTGACCAGTTCCAGGATCTCGCGCTCGCTGGCCCGCAGGGCGATCCAGACCTCCTGGAGGGCCCGGGCCGCTCCGTGGTAGCCGAGCTCCTCGGGCCGCTGCCCGCGCACGTGCGCGAGCGGGCCGTCGATAACCCTGATCACCTCGGCCAGCGAGATCTCCCCGGCCGGGCGGGCCAGCCAGTAGCCGCCCTCCGGGCCGCGCTGGGCCTGCACGACGCCGCCCCGGCGCAGCTGCAGCAGGATGCTCTCCAGGAACTTCGGCGGGATCTCCTGGGCGCGGGCGATCTGGTCGGCGGTCACGGGCCGGCTTCGCCCGGGCCCGGCGTCGCCGGTCACCGAGGCGAGCTCGGCGACCGCGCGGAGGGCGTAGTCGACCCGGGCGGAGAGGCGCATGCGGCAAAGGTTAGTCGCCTGGCCGCCCCGCCCGGACGATCACCCCTCGGCCGATCGGCCGACGGCGATGTGCCGCCACCGCCGGCGCCTCCGGGTGGACCGGGCCGCGCCGGGACGGCTCAGTCGCCCACGCGGCGCAGCAGCCCCTCCTGCACGGCGCTGGCGATGTGCCGCCCGTCGGTGGTGAACATGCGGCCGGTGGCGAGCCCGCGCGCGCCGGAGGCGGACGGGCTCCAGCAGTCGTAGAGGAACCAGTCGTCGGCGCGGAACGGCCGGTGGAACCAGAGCGCGTGGTCGAGGCTGGCCCCGACCACGCCGCCCGGGCCCCAGACCTCGCCGTGCACCGAGAGCACCGAGTCCAGCAGCGTCAGGTCGGAGGCGTAGGTCAGCGTGCAGGCGTGCAGCAGCGGGTCGTCGGGCAGCTTGCCGTCGATGCGCATCCAGACCCGCTGGTGCGGGTCGGCGGGGCGGTCGCCGGGGCGCACCCAGCCGGGCTCGCCGACGTAGCGGACGTCGATCGGGCGCGGGATCTGCGCCCAGATGCCGAGCCGCTCCGGGTAGCGGGCGAGCCGGTCGGTCATCGTCGGGACCTCATCGGGGCCCGGCACGTCCGGCGGGGTGGGGGCCTGGTGGTCCAGGCCCTCCTCCGTGCGCTGGAACGACGCCGACATGAAGAAGATCGGCTTGTCGTGCTGGAGCGCCACCGAGCGACGCACCGAGAACGAGCGGCCGTCGCGGACGTTCTCCACCTCGTACACGATCGGCTCGGCCGGGTCGCCCGGGCGGACGAAGTAGCCGTGCAGGGAGTGCACGAAGCGGGCCGGGTCGACGGTGCGTCCGGCGGCGACCAGGGCCTGGCCGGCGACCTGGCCGCCGTACACCCGCTGGGGACCGACCGGGGGGCTCATCCCCCGGAAGGTCATCCCGCCGGTGTGCTCCAGGTCGAGCACCTCCAGGAGCTGGTCGACCGCGGCCTGCCCGACCGCGACGCCCGCGTCGCTCACTGCAAGGCCCGCGCCGACGCCGCGTCGACCAGCGACCCGAGCTGGTGTACGCGCAGCGTGTTGGTCGAGCCGGGGGTGCCGGGCGGGCTGCCGGCGACGATCACCACGTAGTCGCCGGGGTTGGCCCGGTCGAGCCCGAGCAACGCCTGGTCGACCTGGCGGAACATGTCGTCGGTGTGCTCGACGAACGGCATCAGGAACGTCTCCACGCCCCAGGAGAGGGCGAGCTGGTTGCGCACCTCGGGCACCGGGGTGAAGGCGAGCAGCGGCAGGTCGCAGTGCAGCCGGGACAGCCGCCGCACGGTGTCGCCGGTCTGCGAGAAGGCGACCAGGGCCTTCGCGCCGATGGCCCGGGCGATCGAGGAGGCGGCGACGGTGAGCGCGCCACCGTGCGTACGGGGGTCGTGCTGCAGGCGCGGCACGCCGATCGAGCCGGACTCGGTGGTGGTGACGATCTTCGCCATGGTGCTGACGGTGAGCACCGGGTACTTGCCGACGCTGGTCTCACCGGAGAGCATCACCGCGTCCGCGCCGTCGAGCACGGCGTTGGCCACGTCGGAGGCCTCGGCGCGGGTCGGCCGGGAATTCTCGATCATGGAGTCGAGCATCTGGGTGGCCACGATGACCGGCTTGGCGTTCTCCCGGCAGAGCTGCACGGCACGCTTCTGCACCAGGGGGACCTGGTCCAGCGGAAGCTCCACGCCGAGGTCGCCGCGGGCGACCATGACGCCGTCGAAGGCCAGCACGATCTGCTCCAGGCAGTCGACCGCCTCGGGCTTCTCCACCTTGGCCAGCACCGGCCGGTGCACGCCCTCCTCGGCCATGATGCCGTGCACCAGCTTGATGTCGTCCGCCGAGCGCACGAAGGAGAGCGCGATCAGGTCGACGCCCAGGCCGAGCGCGAAACGCAGGTCCTCGGCGTCCTTCTCGGACATCGCCGGCACGCTGACCGCCACGTTCGGCAGCGAGACGCCCTTGTTGTTGGAGACCGGGCCGCCCTCGGTGACCAGGCAGCGGATGTCGTTGCCGGTGACGTCGGTGACCTCGACGGCGACCCGGCCGTCGTCGATCAGCAGCCGGTCGCCGGGCTTGACCTCCTGCGGAAGCTTGCGGTAGGTGCAGGAGACCCGCTCCTTGGTGCCGAGGACGTCGTCCCCGGTGATGACGACCGAGTCGCCGGTGCGCCACTCGTGCGGGCCGTCGGCGAACCGGCCGAGCCGGATCTTCGGGCCCTGCAGGTCGGCGAGCACGGCCACCGGCCGGCCGGCCGCGTCCGCGGCCTCACGGACCAGCCGGTACACCGCCTCGTGGTCCTCGTGGCTGCCGTGGCTGAAGTTGAGTCTGGCCACGTTCATGCCGGCCTCGACGAGGCCCCGGATGCGCTCCGGCGACGAGGTGGCAGGACCAAGAGTGCAGACGATCTTCGCGCGGCGTGTCACGCCCATCAGGCTAGTCTCTCCTCCGGGTCGGGCTGTGGGCCGACCCCTTACGGACTGCGGAACATTGTCCAACGACGCGCGGCACGCGCGCAGCCGGCGGGCGGAACCCACGCCGGAACGTTGAGGCGGCGGGCATCGGCGACCGCGCGCCGGAATCGTACGCCCCCGGCGCGAACGGACAGCCGGGTGCTCCCCGCCGGCCGACCCGGCGCCCGGATCGACTTCGCCGGGCGCGCGGGTCGACTTCGCCGGGCGCGCGGGTCGACGGCGTCCTCGGCACCGCCCTGGGGACGCCGCGTGGGTCGGGTCGGCGCGTCGCCGCCGGCGCGACCGGACCCGTCGGCCCGTGGCGGACCGGACCCGGTCGGCGCCGTGGGCCGGCCGGAAGCGCCGCCACCGCGCCTGCGGGCGCGGCGCCGGGTGGCGGGTGGCGACCGCCGACGGCTCAGCTCTGCGTCTTGACCAGCGGGAACTCCAGGGAGCCCTCCGGGCAGAGGAAGGTCAGCACGTCCACCCGGTAGAGCCCCGCCTGGACGGCCGGGTCGGCCTCCATCACGCTGCGCACGTCGTCCACGGAGCCGGTGCGGGCCAGGCCGAAGCCGATCGGCGGGTCGGGTTCGCGGGCCGGGCCGTCCACCGAGCCGGCGACCAGGATGATCCCCCGCCGTTGCAGGGCCTGCATGTGCGCGAGGTGCTCGGCCTGCAACCGCTGCACCGTCTCCGCCGGCAGCGCCCGCCCGGCCGCGCCGGGATACAGCACGATGCACTCGTACGTGTCGAGCGCGAAGTCGACCTGCGGCACTCCCGTCATGGCGCTCCCTCCCGCGTCGCGCCGCCCGCGACGACCCGCGGTCGACGCCGAGCCGGCACGGGCCCAGCGTCGCACGGGCGGCCCGCCGGCACGGGCGCTCCGGTCAACTTCGTCGGCGGCCCGGCCCGGTTGCGGCCCCGGCGCGCCGTTTTCGCCGGCGCAAGGCTCCGGAGGCACCGGTCGCGGCGGCCGGACGCTGTCCCACCCCCGACCTACGCTGCCGGCGTGGGCACGAGCTACCAGACGATCCTGGCCCTTGGCGGCCTGGCGGAGATCCGCAGGGTGCTGACCGACGTCGGCACCGAGGCGTACGTGACGGAGGTCGGCGAGCGCCGGTGGGCGGTCGTCCCCCGCGAGGACGAGGAGAGCGGCTACGCCGAGGTCGACGACCTGGCGCAGCTGATCACCCTGCTCACGCGCGAGCCGGCGGTCGCCTTCGACGTCTTCGACTCCAGCGTCATGAGGGCCAGCCTGCACGCCGACGGCCGGGAGGCGCACCGCTACCTCTCGCACCGCTACCTCTCCGACCGGGGCTGGGTGACGGAACACTGGGACGACGACGACACCGAGGTCCTCGCCGGCTTCGACGGCACGCTCCACCCGGTGGACGCCCCGCCGCCGCCCGGCCCGAGCGGGGACGATCCGGCGGTGTTCGCGCCGCTGGGGGTCGGCCCGGTCGATCCCGTCGCCCTCGGCGCGGCGCTGCTCGGGGAGGTCCCGCTCGACGACGCGCCCCGGCTGTTCGCCGAGTGCCAGCACCGGGCGATCCTCGCCGCGCTGCGGCTGGACCCGTGCCCGCTGACCCGGCCCTTCCGGCACGCCCACCTCGACCATCTACCGGCCCCGGCGCACGTGCGGCCCGGGGGCGGGTGATCCCGGTCTCGAACCGCCCGGTGGTGGTGCGGACGGCGATCGGCGGGAAAAGTTCCCTCCGGCGGTGGTGGGATTGGCCGCTGGAGACGGACGAACAGGATGGGGGATCCACGCATGGCGAACGACGCCGGCAAGCAGCCCGCCAAGGCCTCGGGGACGTACCGGATCGGGGGCGACCTCCAGGTCGACCGGCTCGGCTACGGGGCGATGCAGATCACCGGCCCCGGCGTGTGGGGCGACCCGAAGGATCCGGCCGAGGCCGTACGGGTGCTGCGCCGGGCGTACGAGCTGGGCGTGACGTTCATCGACACGGCCGACTCGTACGGCCCCTTCGTCAGCGAGCTGCTGATCCGGCAGGCCCTGCACCCGTACGCCGACGACCTGGTCATCGCGACCAAGGCCGGCCTGACGCGCTCCGGCCCGGGCGACTGGCGGCCGGTGGGGCGCCCCGAGTACCTGCGCCAGCAGTGCGAGCTGAGCCTGCGGCACCTCGGCCTGGAGGCCATCGGGCTCTACCAGCTGCACCGGATCGACCCGCAGGTGCCGCTCGCCGACCAGCTCGGCGAGCTGGCGCTGCTCAAGCAGGAGGGCAAGATCCGCCACATCGGCCTGTCCGAGGTGACCGTCGAGCAGATCGAGGCGGCCCGGAGCATCACCCCGATCGTCTCGGTGCAGAACCTCTACAACCTGGCGGACCGCGGCGCGGAGGCCGTGCTGGAGCACTGCGAGCGCAACGACCTCGCCTTCATCCCCTGGTTCCCGATCGCCACCGGCAACCTGGCCCGGCCGGGCGGCCCGCTCGACGCGATCAGCACCGGGCACGGCGCGACGCCCGCCCAGCTCGCCCTCGCCTGGCTGCTGCGCCGGTCGCCGGTGATGCTGCCGATCCCCGGCACGTCGTCGGTGACGCACCTGGAGGAGAACGTGGCCGCCGCCGAGGTGCGGCTGACCGACGACGAGTACGCGGCCCTCACCAGGGCCGCGTGACGTGGCGGGGGCGGGCGGCACACGGCCGCCCGCCCCCGCCCGCACTACACGGCGAAGCAGTTCGGGCGGATCGTCTCCCCGCGCAGCGCCTGCCGCACGACCGAGTACGCGGTGCCGTCCAGCACGAGGCCGAGGTGGCCGACCGCGCGCAGCGGGCAGGCGCCCTGGATCAGCACGTTGGTCGCTCCGTCGGCCAGCGTGGCGTTGTCGACGGGGCGGACCAGCTCGTCCTGCCACGTCCGGATGGTGGTCCAGCGGAGCGCGCCGGGGGTGTCGTCGCCGGCGTTGAGGTCGGCGAGGAAGCTCGAGCCGATGGTCATCTGCTGGCAGGCGACGATTCCGGCGCAGCTGCCGAGCCCGACGACGCGCAGGATGTTGGCCACGTAGGTGCCCTGCTGGGGGGTGCCGAGGCTGACGTAGCGCCCGACGGCGTCCGCGCCGCCGAGGAACTTGACGTACCAGCGGGAGACCAGGCCGCCCTCGGAGTGGGTGACGAGGTCCACCCGGGACGCCCCCGTGGCCGAGCGGACCTGGTCCACGAATCCGGAGAAGGCGCGGGCGGAGTCCCGGATGTCGCCGACGCCGAGCCCCGGCAGCTGGTAGACGAAGACCCGGTGACCGTCGGCGCGTAGCCGCGCGGCGATCGGCTCGTACGCGATGGAGAGGCCGATCAGGCCGCCGACCACGATGACGGGATTGCCGGCGGCGGCCGTGGTGGTGGTCGTGGCGGCGGCGGCCGTGGTGGTGGCGGGACGGTCGGGGGCGGCCGTCGCGGCGGTCGCCGGCACGAGCAGCGCGGCGACGACGGTGGCGGTGAGGACGATCTTTCGGAGCAGCATGGCTGCACCTCCGGCGGGAGGTACCCGGGGGGCCGGGGACGGCGGGTGGGGATCCGATCGATCGTGGGACGATGATGCTGGCCGTCATTCGCGGTCGTCAATAACAAGTTACGGGCCGGTAACCTCTTGTCGCGCCATGGGCACGAACCGGCAATCCCGGCGTCGTCGTCCACGAAGGACGGCGGCCGGCTGCTGCTCACCGACGGATGGCCGCCCGCGCCCTATGATCACCCGCGTGACGACGGCCCTCGTACTCATCGACCTGATGCCCCGGATCATCGCGCTGGAGCTGGCCCCGCACCGCGGCGACGAGGTCCTCGACCGGTGCCGCCGGCTCGCCGCCGTGTTCCGGGCGCAGGGCCGCGCGGTGGTCCAGGTTCGCGTCGAGCGGCCCGGGGTGGCCGAGCAGCCGCCGGGCAGCGGCTTCGCCGAGGGGCTGGTCGAGCCGGGCGACGTCGTGGTCGTCAAGCGCACCGTCGGCGCGTTCCACGGCACCGACCTGGACGAGCAGCTGCGCCTGCGCGGGGTGGACACCCTGGTGCTGGCCGGCCTGGTGACCACGATGGGCGTCGAGTCGACGGCCCGCGCGGCCAGCGACCACGGCTACGAGCTGGAGTTCGTGGCCGACGCGATGTCCGGCCTCGCCGCCGACGAGCACGAGTTCGCCGTCGGGCGGATCTTTCCCCGCTTCGGCACCGTTCGGCGCACCGACGACTACCGCTGAGGCCGCTACGCTGGCCGGATGGCGGAGACCATTGAGGACAGCCCGGTCGAATGGGTGGCCAGCCACGTGGAGCGCTACGTGGCGACCGACGGCGCCGACGGCGGGAAGTACCACGGCTACGACGCCCTGCTGATCACCACCCGGGGACGCCGCTCGGGCACGCTCCGGCGTACCGCGCTCATCTACGGCCGCGACGGCGACCGGTACCTGCTGGTGGCGTCGAACGGCGGGGCGGCGCGGCACCCCGCCTGGTACCTCAACCTGTGCGCCGACCCGCAGGTGCGGGTGCAGGTCGGGGCCGAGAAGTTCCGGGGCACGGCGCGTACCGCCACCGCCGAGGAGCGGCCGCGGCTGTGGCAGGTGATGACCGGCGTCTTCCCGACCTACGCCCGCTACCAGGAGGGCACCGACCGGGAGATCCCGGTCGTCATCGTCGAGCCCGTCCGGTCGGCCGACGCCACGCGGTAGCGGTACCGCCCCTCCGTCACACCGCCGGCCACCACTGGGCCGGCCAACTCTGGTCGCCTTGTCCATAGGCCCCGATGAACACGTCAGGATACGGGCGCACGATCAACACGAACACCCTCGACCGGGACCTATCGCCTATCCGACACCCGCGCCCCTGCAACCGCAAGTAAGGGGCCGAACGGGACAACACGTCAGCGCTGGACGCCAGCACGCATCCCTATCGGTAGGCTCAGGGCAGCAGACAAGGGCCGGAAGGAGGTGCCACCGTGACCGATGCTCATGACGTAGCAGCGGCGGTGCTGGGTGAGCTTGGCTCCATGAACGCCATGAAGCTGGAGAAGCTCGTCTACTACTGCCAGGGGTGGCACCTGGCTCGGCACGGCACGACGCTCTATCCGGATCGCATCGAGGCGTGGCGACAAGGCCCCGTGGTGCCGCTTCTCTACCGCCACCACCGACGCCAGCTCACCGTTTCCGAGTGGCCGCACGGCAAGGCATCCCGACTGACGCCCGTCCAAGCAGATACGGTGCGTTGGGTGACCACCACGTACGGCGGGTTCTCAGCCAGCGAGCTGTCGACCATGACCCACAACGAGCTTCCCTGGCGGGCCGCACGCGGTGCTCTGCCGGAGGCGGCAAGCTCGAACGAGGAGATCGACGTCGACATGATGCAGGCGTACTACGCCCGCCAGGTCGCGAGCGTCGAAACAGCCGTCGTCCTGGCCACGGCGAACGCCGCCCTCGAAGGCGAGGAGTTCGACGAGGAATGGCAGGATCGGCTCCGGGATGTCGCATCCGGCCTCACCAGCGCCGACGAGCTGATTGCCCAGGAGATCGCCCGGATCAGCGGTGACCGAACCTGACCCCTACTGCTGGCCGGGCACCGACTGCCTCAAGAACAAGCTCGGCGTCTCGGACCCGGAGCAGCTTCGCAAAATCGAGTTCCGGCTGGCGTCGATCCGTGAGATCTCGGCATCCCGCCTGATCATTCCCGGCAACTACGGGCTGGACCACCTGCAGAGCTTCCATCGGTATTTGTTTGGGGACATCTACTCCTGGGCTGGTCAGACCAGGAGTGTCGACATCAGCAAGCCTGGTGCACGCTTCTGCCACTGGCGATTCATAGACGACCAGGTCAGCTCGATCCTGAGGCGCCTTGATTCGGACGGACACCTGCTCGGCTTGAACCGTGCCACCTTTGTGGAGGCGCTGGCGTACTACTACGGCGAACTCAACGTCTGCCATCCCTTCCGCGAGGGAAACGGGCGTACTGTCCGCTCGTTCCTACGGCAGCTAGCTGCGGCAGCGGGCTACCTGCTCGACTGGTCCGAGCTGGACAGGACCGAGAACGTCGAGGCGTGCCAGGCACACCTCAACACCGCCGACCTTAATCCGCTGGTGGACGTGCTGCGGCCGGTCGTTCGACGCCTGAGCTGACTGGGACATCCCGATCCGATACCGCAACGACTGCAAGCGCCGTTGCCAGAAGCTGCCCCCCGTCCGCCGGGCCGGTGGCGACCACCACGTTGACGGCGACGCCAGGTTCAGCGAGCCAGAACGCCTGGGAGTCGTCACGAAGTCCCGCAGAGTCACCGTGCATGAAATCGGTCAACGGCCAGTCGTCAGGGTCGCGCTCGTGATACTCGGTGAGAAAGTCGCGCAGCGTGGCGAGGTCGGTCAGCCGCTCGCCCCGCATGACATGGACGCGCAGGTCGACCCGGTAACCGTCGTCGGTCTGCCGCTCCCAGACCCGCGTGGCGAACCGGACGTCGTCCCATTCGCTGGCGAAGTCGGAGACCTCGGTGCCGATGTCACCCGGCACCTGCCGGATGTGGAACCCGTCCAGCACCCCACCGTCACGCGTCACCGGCTCGGACACCCCGGTCATCCCGCCGCCTCGATCGCGGCCTCCACCTTGTCCAGATAGTTGAACCACCACTCGCCCTCGCCTTGAGGGCGTGAGGAAAGCAGGCTGCCAGTGACGACGAACGCAAGCAACACAGCGGCCTCCGGCTCCAGTACATCGGTCAGGGGTTGCCCGCCGAGAACCTGGTTGAGATACCGCTCGACCTCGCTGCGTGAGAGAGGGACCCACCGTTCGGACTCAGCAACGGATGCAGCAACCTCGTGGACCTCCTCCGGGGAGGGTCGCCTGCCGTAGGCGTCAATCAAGGTGTAGTACGTGATCGCGACAAGCAACTCCAGGGCATCACGGCGGGAGCGGTCGTCGGGGAAAGACCGGAGAGCGATGTCGAATTCTTCCGACTGCTGCTTGACCACATGGTGTAGCGCTGCCCGCAGCCGTTGCTCGACGCCGTCATCGATCTGCATCTGATTCTCCTCGCTCTTGTCGTTTCGCACGTAATGCCTTGACGGCGCTCCATGTCGACACGCCGGCCAACACCATGCCACCCACAGCCTTCGGAAGCACCGGAAGGAATTCCACGAAGGTGGACCACACGAAGGTCGCGGTAGTCCCTCCAACGGCCACCGCCTCTGAGCTGACTCGCTCTCGGCGGGCCGGAGATGGCGCCTCGCGCTGGTTAACCGATCTTGTGCCCCTATCGAAGGGACGTTCGGCTACGGATGACCCGGCACCGTCCGGAGTAGATGGTCGAAGCACCACGGGTGGTTGGCTGGTTGTGCCGCCACCACCCGTGCTCAGTTTCCCAGCGCATGCACCTTGGCGATCGTCTCCTGGACCTGCTGCTTGGCCGGCTCGCTGCCCTGAGCAGCCCTCATGAGCGCTTCCCGATACGAGTCGATCATGCCAATGAGTGGTCCGGCCCCGATGCCCTGCAACGCGCCCGCGACGAGCTGTCGCGCCTCGGCCGCGTCCTGGGCAGCCGCCGCCGTCTTCGCCTTCGCCTCGTCCAGCTTCTGTGCCGCCGCCGCCAACCTGGCGATCATTTCTGCCGCGCTCACACGCCCTCCCCCGGTCCTCCATGACGCCCGTCGCGCCCCGCACGAGCCACGACCACTGAGGAGAGTACGAGATCGGCGCACCCAGTGCGACCGCCCGATCACCATGGGAAGTGAGGGGACGTAGCCCTCGGGAGCGGTCAGTCCGTTTGCCGTTCGGCGACGAAGACGCCCAGCCCGTGAACGCCTTACACCCAGCCCTGCGTCTGCAACACCAGGATCGCTTGGCGGACGACCGTGGTGGAGACGTTGTGTTGGGTCGTGAGCTGGACGGTAGAGGGCAGCCGGTCACCCGGCTGAAGTTCGCCTGACTCGATCTGACCACGGATGTGGTCCGCGAGTTGTTCCCACTTGGGCTTGACGGGCATATGGACTCCCAGGTCTGCCCGCTCATTCGATCACGCGTGACTACTCGTGACAAGCAGCGTGTTCCCGTTCTTGCTTTCTGTAACTACATGTGTAAAGTTGGCCCCGACCGGCTCCCAGGTCTGCAAACCCGGAGTTGGTTCTTCCCCACCGCACAGAGCGCCCGGCCGGTCGATCCCCCTGGTCGGCCGGGCGTGCCGTGGCCGCCGCACGCGGCCCCGGATTGGATTCCGCACCGCCATCGACGGACGGGAGACAGCCTCGTGCCCCACGAACCAGACCCACCACCCGCCGGCCGCGTACCGATGAACGACCACGCGCCATCGCAGAACGACACGTCACCCGCCGCCGGGCGGTTATTGGCGTCGGCGCAGGATGTCGAGGACGCCGACGACGTGCTGTTCGCCCACCCGCCCCGGCCCGTGACGCGCTGGATGTGCGGGTGCGGCGAGCCGTACCCGTGCCCGGAGGTGAGCTTCGCCCACCTGGTGAAGCACGCCAGGGTCGCCCCGTGAACGCCGACGAGCTGCGCCGCCACGTCCTACGCGAGCTGGCCGAGGCGCGGCGGACGGTGGTCGAGCACGACACGGAGGCGTACACCGGGATCTGCCGCAGGTGCGGACGGCCCGGCCCCTGCGACGCGCAGCGCGCCGCGCGGGCCCGACTCCACGACCGGCGCGACGCCCCGCCGCCGATCCGCCCGGCGTCGCCCGTGCTGCCGGCGCCCCGAGGCCGGGCGGTGCCGCCGGACCTGCCGGGGCACGCGCATGCCGTCGACCGGCTTCGTGACGCCTGGCTGGCGACCATCGCGGCGGCCGACCGGGCCGGCGGGCTGCTGCACGGTGCGGGACCGCCCGGCCGGCGGCTGCCCTGGCAGGATGCCGTGACCGAATGCTGGCGGGCGCTGAGCCTCGTGCACGCCGGGCTCGGCGTGGCCCGGGCCGGTACCGGCAGCGCCGGTGACCTGCTCGCCGGGCTGCGGGCGGCCCGCGCCGACGCGGACCGGGCCGCCGCCGAGGCCGCCAGGACCCGATGGTGGCTGGCTGCGGCCGAGGACCGGATCCGCCGCAGCCACCACCGGGAGCCTTCCGGCCCCACCGGCGGGGGCACCCTGCCGCAGCGGCCCGGCGCGGCGCGCGACCCGAGCGACCTGGCCGCGGCGGGCCGGTTTCGGGCGGCCGTGGCCCGGCTCGACCTGGTGGCCGCGCGCTTGGCGCACGGCGGCCGTGCGATCGACCGGTGGGCCGCAGCCCTGACCGGCGAACCGGAGCCGGCACCCACGCTGCCGCCCCGGCGGGCCGCTCCGGGGCAGGCGCACACGTCAGCGACCGCACAGGCCACGGCCCAGGGGGCACGGGCCGCCGCCGACCTGGTCGCCGCCAACACCAGGCGGCACGCCCCGCAGGCCAGAGCGGGCCTGCCGCGCAGCCGACAGAACCGAGGAAGGTGGAACCGCCCATGACCGACGACCCGACGACCGCCCTGCGGAGCCTGCTCGACGGGCGGCTCGGCCGGCACGACCGCCGGTTGCGCCGGTTCACCGAGCCGCAGTGGCTGCGGTACGCCGACCTGCTCGCCGGGGCGCTGCTGGTGGCCGCGCGCCGCCGGTTCGCCGCCGGGCAGGACCGCGCGCCGCTGATCAGGTTCGTCGCGGCGGCCCGGGAACGCTACGACCTGACCGGCGTGGACGTCGACCCGACGCTGGCGGAGACGCTGCTCGGCGCGGCCCTGGGCGAGCGCCCGCCGCCGCCCGGCACCGCCCCGGCGGTGACCGCCGGCACGGTGCTACTCCTGGCGCTGCTGGAGGACGAGGGGCTCACCCCCGCCGAGTTGGACGCCTTCCTCGCCGCCACCGAGACCGCCGCCCGGCGTGACAGCGTGGCGTCAGCGCAGGGCGCGGAACATCAGCAGGTAGCCGCAGTAGGCCAGCGGGACGGCCAGGAAGCAGACCAGGATGCCCAGCAGGGGGTAGCGCGGCGGCGTGCCGGCGACCACGGCGGGCGTGCCCCAGCGACCGAGGATGAGCCACCCGGCGATCAGCGACACGGCGGGCAGCCCGGCGCACATCCACGTGTAGAGCGTGCCGAGGCCGAGCGCCCCGACGCCGGAGGCGAGCACCATGACCAGCATCAGCAGCACGCCGACGCCGGCACAGCCGAGGTAGACGGCGAGCGCCCGGGCCATCGCTGACCAGCTCGGCAGGAGCGCCGGGCGCTGGGCCAGCAGCTCGACCTGCTGGCCCAGCCGGTCGGCCTCGTCGGCCCAGCGCCGCGCCGACTCCAGCTCCGCCGCCGGGTCCAGCTCCCCGGCGCGTGGCGTGGGCACCCCGCCCGGCACCGCCAGCGCCGTCTCCCCCAGGCTCCCCTGGGCGTACGCCCCGACTCCCGGCCGCCCCGGCGCGGCGGCTGCGCCGCCGACCGACCCCGCCCCCGGTTGCGGCAACCCGTCGGGCCGCCCGGCCGACGGCACCCCGACAGCCGACAGGCCGCCCGAGGTGGGCGCAGCCGCCACCGGCCCGCCCGACGTCGGCGCATCCGGCACCGGGCCGCCCGGCGCAACGCCGGGGGCCGACTGGCCGGGGGGCGGGGGTGGACTGCCGATCGTGCGGCCGAGCTGGTCGAGGCGCTGCCCCTGCGCGGTGAGCCGGCGGTCGAGGTAGTCGACGGCGGCGTGCAGGTCCCGGTGGCGGGCCGACTCGGCGGCGGCGCCCTGCTCGCTGGCCCGCCGCTGGGCGGCGAGATGGCGGGCCAGCGCCGCGTAGTCCTCGAAGGTGGACACTCAACTCTCCCCGTCCGGCGGGTGCCCGTCGCGGGTGAACGGCACGATGAGGCGTACCCGCTGGTCATGCCGGTCGACCAGCAGCGCCCGGTCGGCGCGCGGCTGGTAGGCCAGATCGTGCACGCCCAGGTGCAGCCCCAACTCGGCGCCGGTCACGTTCAGCGCGACCAGGCAGGCCACGTCGTCGCGGTTCTGGGTGCCACCGAGGTCGTCGGCGAGCCGGCGCAGGCCGCGCCACCAGCCCAGCAGGTGCACGCCCCGCCCCGGCCCCTGACGCAGCAGGGCACGCAGGTCCTCGTGGGCGGAACGGAACGTGACCGGATCAGCGGCGGCGAGCACGGCGGAGGCGGCATCCATCCCGAACACGACCAGGTAGCTGCGGGCCGGCCCCGCACCGGTGGATCCCGCCACGCCGGTCGTCGTGACCGGGCCGGGCGCCGCGTGCGGGGCGGGGGTCGGCGCGGCCAGCGCCACGATCCGGTCGCGCAGGGCGTGCGCGTCGAGGCGTTCCACGGTGTGGCCGGCGGCCACGAGCGCGGCGACGGTGTCGTCGACGGCCGGGTCGGCGGCGGCCACGAGGGGTGCGAGCAGGAACCGCGCCTCGCCGGGGCCGTGCTGGCGGGCGAGGCTGAGAGTGGCCGCGCGCAGCACCTCGGCGGCGGTGACGGCCGTGCCCACGACGGCCAGGTGCCGGCCGGGGCTGGTGTCCATCATGAACAGCGCGGACGTGCCGTCCATGTCGACGGTGCGGCCGACCAGCGCCAGGGGACGCCGGCCGCCGGGGCGCAGACCGGCGAACGTGGTGTCGTCCTCGACGCGGGCCCCCTCGTATCCCCGGAACACCGACGGCGGGCGGGCGCCCGCCGGGCGGGCCTGCCACAGCTCGTGGCGCAGCCGGGCCAGCACGGCGGTCTCGGCGTGAGCATCGGGAAAACGGACGACCGTGTCGGCACCGGTGGCCCCGGCGGCGGTGTTGAGCACGGCCGTGCCGACGCTCAGGGTGGCGGCGGAGGGGTTGTCGCGGTCGAGCACACCGCCGCCGCCGGGCAGCGCCACCCGCAGGGCGAACTGCCCGAAGACGGCCTCGGCCCGCCCGTAGAGGGCCTCGATACCGGTCGTGCTCTGGCTGGCCAGCACCAGGTGCACCCCGTAGGAGCGGCCCTTGCGGGCCAGTTCCTCCAGCAGGTCCACCGAATCCCGGGCGATGGCGTCCCTGCCGGCCAGCAGCACCTGGAACTCGTCGACCACCGCCACGACCCGGGGCGCCGCAACGTCGGCGGGCAGGTCGGCGAGCTTCGTGACGCCGTGCCGCTTGAGCAGGGTGGCCCGGCGGTTCAGCTCACGGCGCAGCTCGCGCAGCACGGCGACGCCGTACTCGCG
The DNA here is from genome assembly GCF_040640035.1 of Micromonospora sp. NPDC023633. Lineage (NCBI taxonomy): Bacteria > Bacillati > Actinomycetota > Actinomycetes > Micromonosporales > Micromonosporaceae > Micromonospora > Micromonospora sp. NPDC023633. The sequence goes on from NZ_JBFABB010000080.1 coordinate 16,246, forward strand.
GTCGCTCTCGATGCCCACCGTGCGGGCGTGCGGCAGCCAGGCGGGATCGCGCTCGGTCGGCACGAACTCGGTGAAGCTCACGCCCTCCTTGAAGTCGAGGAGGTAGAGCTGAAGCTCGGCCGGGGAGTAGCGGGCGGCCAGCCCGTAGAGGACGTCGAGCAGGAAGACCGTCTTGCCGCCGCCGGTGCGCCCGCCGACGAGCCAGTGCGGGGTGGCGTCGTCGAAGGCGACCGAAACGGATTCCCGGCCGGCGCGCCCAACCACGGTACGCAGGCCGGCTCGGCCGGACTCCGTCCACCGGTGCGGGGGCAGCAGCTCGGCGAAGCCCACGGCGGCGTGGCGGCGGACGGCGGCGTCGAGGTGCTCCGCGAGGGCCGACACGGCCGCCGGCGGCGGATCGCCGTCGAGCAGCACCGGCACGGCCAGCCCGCTGCCGTCGGCGCTGAACGGCGCGTCGGGCGGATCGCCGACGTGGGCGTACCCGTCGGGGGTCAGGCGCAGCGCGGTGGTGGTGCCCAGCGGCGGCGGTGGGGTGGCCGACGGCCCGGACGGCCAGCCGCCGACCAGTACGCAGACGGCGGCGGCCGGGCCGGCGTGGGTGAGCGCGGCGAGCCGGGCGGCCTCGCGGGGTGACGGGGCGGACGCGGCCACCACCAGCAACAGCTCCTGGTCGACGCGGTCGCCGTTCCGGGCGGCGCGGGCGTGCCGCTCCGCGTCGTCGAGCAGCGCGGCCACCTCCGCCTCGGTGGTGGCGGGCGGATCGAGCACCCCGGCGTCGACCAGTGGGCGCAGCGGTCCGAAGGTGGCCCCGAGGGCGGCGGCGTCGAGCCCGGCGACCCGCAGCCCGCCGGGCGGCGCGGTGGCCAGCATCCGCAGGACGACGGCCCGCAGCAGCGCGGCGGCACGCGGGTCACGGGCGTCGACGTCGACGGACAGGTGGTGGCCGCCGCCGAGGGGAACCAGCACGGGGAACCCGCCGCCAGCGGTGATCGCCTCACCGAGGCGGACCGGCAGGGGCGTGCCGGTCAGCGGGGTGCCCGGGGCGGGGGCGGCGAGCGCGCCGCCGACGCGGGCCAGCCGGGCGACCATGTCGGAGTCGACCTCCGGTGGGGCAGGCGGTGGCGCGGCACGCCACGCGGCGCGGGCGTTCTCGAGGTGGACGCGGGCGGCCCGGTGGGCGGCGACCGCCTGCCCGTACGCCGACGCGAGCCTGCCCACCCTCTACCCCTCCGCCGAGCGCCCCTGGTCGTCGCAAACCCTAACGGACGGCGGCCAGGGCACGACAGTGTGGAGCGACGGGACACGCCGCGGGGGCGGCCCGCCGGTCCGGCGTGGACCGACGTGCCGCCCCCGGGTGGGATCAGCGTGGTCAGCGCGCCGCGAGGGGCTGGCGGGCCGGGTCCACCGGGGCGGGCAGGGCGCCCGTCCCGCCCAGGTAGGCGTGGATGGCGGCGGCCGCGGCCCGGCCCTCGGCGATCGCCCAGACGATCAGCGAGGCGCCCCGGTGCATGTCGCCGGCGACGAAGACGCCGTCGGTGTCGGTCTGCCAGTCGGGCCGGGCGTCGATCGCGCCGCGCGCGTTGCGGCCGACCCCGAGCTGGTCGAGCAGCGGCTGCTCCTCGGTGCCCTCGAAGCCGATCGCCAGCAGCACCAGGTCGGCCGGCAGCTCCCGCTCCGAGCCGGGCAGCGGGGTGACGATGCGCCGCCCGTCCCGCTTCTCCACGGTCACCTCGGCGATCCGCACCGCCCGCACCTGACCGGTGCCGTCGTCGACGAACTCCTGCACCGCGACGGCGAAGACCCGCTCGCCGCCCTCCTCGTGCGCCGGGTAGCTGCGCAGGAGCCACGGCCAGGTCGGCCACGGGTCCCGGGCCTCGTCCCGGGCCTGCGGCGGCTGCGGGTAGAGGTCCAACTGGTGTACGCCGGCCGCGCCCTGGCGGTGCGCCACGCCCAGGCAGTCCGCCGCCGTGTCGCCGCCACCGATGATCACGATGTGCTTGCCGGCCGCGTCGATCGGGTTGCCGTCGGGCAGGACCGCCGTGTCGGGCCGGCCGCCCGCCGCCGCGGCGACCACGCGGTTGGCCGCGACGAGGTGGTCCATCGCCTGGTGCACGCCGCGCAGCCCGCGACCCGGGGTCTCCGGGGTGTCCCGGCCCCGCAGCGCGCCGCAGGCGAGCAGCACGGCGTCGTGCTCGGCGCGCAACTGCTCGGCGGTGACGTCGACGCCGACGTTCACCCCGGTGCGGAAGCGCACGCCCTCGGCGGAGAGCTGCGCCAGGCGCCGGTCGATGTGGACCTTCTCCAGCTTGAAGTCGGGGATGCCGTACCGCAGGAGGCCGCCGATCGCGTCGTCGCGCTCGTACACCGTCACGGCGTGACCGGCGCGGGCGAGCTGCTGCGCGGCGGCGAGGCCGGCGGGCCCGGAGCCGACCACGGCCACCGACCGGCCGGTCGGCGCCGGCACCCGGCGCGGCGACAGCCCGCCCCGCGCGACGGCCGCGTCGGCGATCTCCACCTCGACCTGCTTGATGGTGACCGGCTCGCCCCCGCCGATGCCGAGCACGCAGGCCGCCTCGCAGGGCGCCGGGCAGAGCCGGCCGGTGAACTCGGGGAAGTTGTTGGTGGCGTGCAGCGAGTCCACCGCGGCGTCCCAGCCACCGGTGCGGACCAGGTCGTTCCAGTCGGGGATGCGGTTGCCCAGCGGGCAGCCGTCGTGGCAGAACGGGATGCCGCAGTCCATGCAGCGGGTCGCCTGCTCGCGGATCAGTTCCTCGCCGGCGGGCGGGTACACCTCACGCCAGTCGCTGATCCGCACCGGCACGGGGCGACGCGCGGGCAACCGCCGGTTGTAGCGAAGGAAACCGTTCGGGTCAGGCACGAGCCACCTCCTGGACCGTCACCCGCGGGGCGGGCATGGTCGGCACGGACTTCGCGGCGGGCGCGGAGAGCGCGCTCATCACCGCGTCGTCGACGTCGCGGCCGGCGGCTTCGGCGGCCCGCATGATCTCCAGCACCCGGCGGTAGTCCCGGGGCACCACGGCGGTGAACTCCGCCACCGCTTCCGGCCAGCGCTTGAGCAGCCCCTCGGCGACCGCCGAGTCGGTCTCGGCGAAGTGCCGCTGCACCAGCTCGTGCAGCACCGCCTGCTCCTCCTCGGACAGCGGCGCCAGGTCGACCAGCTCCGCGTTCACCCGGCGGCGGTCCAGCCGGTGCACGAAGGCCGTGCCGCCGGACATGCCGGCGGCGAAGTTGCGGCCGGTCGGGCCCAGCACCACCACGGTCCCGCCGGTCATGTACTCGCAGCCGTGGTCACCGACGCCCTCGACGACGGCCACCGCGCCGGAGTTGCGTACCGCGAACCGCTCCCCCACCCGGCCGCGCAGGAACAGCTCGCCCGCGGTGGCCCCGTAGAGGATCGTGTTCCCGGCGATGGTCTGGTCCTCGGCCCGCTGCCCCGGCGCGGCCCCGCCGTCGAGGAAGGGGGCGGCGGCGTCCGGCCGCACGATGAGCCGACCGCCGGAGAGGCCCTTGCCCACGTAGTCGTTGGCGTCGCCGTGCAGCCGGAGGGTGACCCCGCGCGGAAGGAACGCGCCGAACGACTGGCCGGCGGTGCCGCGCAGGGTGAACTCGATCGTGTCGGCGGGCAGGCCGGCCCCGCCGAAGCGACGGGTCACCTCGCCGCCGAGCATCGCGCCGACGCTGCGGTGCTCGTTGCGCACCGCCACCTCCACCCGCACCGGCGTACGGTCCCGCAGCGCCGGCCCGGCCAGGGCGATCAGCTCGTTGTCCAGCGCCAGCTCCAGGCCGTGGTCCTGGGCGCGGATGCCCCGGCGCGCCGCCCCGGCCGGCAGCTCCGGCAGGTGCAGCACGGGAGTCAGGTCCAGCCCGCCGGCCTTCCAGTGCGCGATCGCCGGGGCGACGTCGAGCAGCTCGGCCTGCCCGATGGCCTCCTCGATCGACCGGAGGCCCAGCTCGGCCAGGTAGCCGCGGACCTCCTCGGCGAGGAACAGGAAGAAGTTCTCCACGAACTCCGGCCGGCCGGTGAAGCGTTCCCGCAGCACCGGGTTTTGCGTGGCGATGCCGACCGGGCAGGTGTCCAGGTGGCAGACGCGCATCATGACGCAGCCCTCGACGATCAGCGGCGCGGTGGCGAAGCCGAACTCCTCGGCGCCGAGCAGCGCCGCGACCAGCACGTCCCGGCCGGTCTTGAGCTGCCCGTCGACCTGCACGGTGACCCGGTCGCGCAGCTTGTTGAGCAGCAGCGTCTGCTGCGCCTCGGCCAGCCCCAGCTCCCACGGGGTGCCGGCGTGCTTGAGCGAGTTCAGCGGGGACGCGCCGGTGCCGCCGTCGTGGCCGGAGATCAGGATGACGTCGGCCTTGAGCTTGGCCACGCCCGCCGCCACGGTGCCGACGCCGACCTCGCTGACGAGCTTGACGTGCACCCGGGCGGACGGGTTGACGCACTTCAGGTCGTGGACGAGCTGCGCCAGGTCCTCGATGGAGTAGATGTCGTGGTGCGGCGGCGGGGAGATCAGGCCGACGCCGGGGGTCGCGTGCCGGGTACGGGCGATCCAGGGCCAGACCTTGTTGCCGGGCAGCTGCCCGCCCTCGCCGGGCTTGGCGCCCTGTGCCATCTTGATCTGCAGGTCGTCGGCGTTGACCAGGTATTCGCTGGTCACCCCGAACCGGCCGCTGGCGATCTGCTTCACGGCGGAGCGGCGCGCCGGGTCGTGCAGCCGCTCGACGTCCTCGCCGCCCTCGCCGGTGTTGGACTTGCCGCCGAGACGGTTCATCGCGATAGCCAGGGTCTCGTGCGCCTCCGCCGAGATCGACCCGTACGACATGGCGCCGGTGGCGAACCGCTTGACGATCTCGCTGGCCGGCTCGACCTCGTCGAGCGGAACCGGGGGGCGCACGCCGGTGCGCAGGGTGAACAGCCCGCGCAGCGAGCCCGCCTTCGCGGCCAGCTCGTCGACCTTGGCGGTGTACCGGCGGAAGACGTCGTACTGGCGGCTGCGGGTGGCGTGCTGGAGCAGGAAGACCGTCTCCGGGTTGAACAGGTGCAGCTCGCCCTCGCGGCGCCACTGGTACTCGCCGCCCACCTCCAGCCGGCCGGTGGGCTCGGCGCCCGGCGGCGGCCAGGCCACGGCGTGCCGGGCGGCGACCTCGGCGTGGATGCCGTCCAGCCCGATTCCGCCGATCTTGCTCGGGGTGCCGCGGAAGTAGCGCTCGACCAGCCGGGAGTCCAGCCCGACGGCCTCGAAGACCTGCGCCCCGCAGTACGACGACACCGTCGAGATGCCCATCTTGGACATGATCTTCAGGACGCCCTTGCCGAGGGCCTTGACGTAGTTGCGGACCGCCTTGGCCGCTTCGACGCCGACGAGCGCGCCGGTGGAGATCATGTCCTCCACCGACTCGAACGCCAGGTAGGGATTCACCGCCGCCGCGCCGTAGCCGATCAGCACCGCCGCGTGGTGCACCTCGCGGCAGTCGCCGGACTCGACGACCAACGCCACCTGGGTGCGGGTCTGCTCGCGCACCAGGTGCTGGTGCACGGCGGCGGTGAGCAGCAGCGACGGGATGGGGGCGAGGTCGGCGTTGGAGTCGCGGTCCGACAGCACGAGGATGCGTACGCCGTCCTCGATGGCCTCGGAGACGTGCCGGCAGATCTCCGTGAGCCTTGCCTTGATGCCGGCGCCGCCCTCGCGGATCCGGTAGAGCCCGGAGACCCGGACCGCCTTGAAGCCGGGCAGGTCGCCGTCCTCGTCGATGGAGAGGATCTTCGCCAGCTCGTCGTTGTCGATCACCGGGTACGGCAGCACGATCTGCCGGCAGCTCGCCGGGCCCGGGTCGAGCAGGTTGCCCTCCGGCCCGATGGTCGACGCCAGGCTGGTCACCAGCTCCTCGCGGATGGCGTCCAGCGGCGGGTTCGTGACCTGCGCGAAGAGCTGGTGGAAGTAGTCGTAGAGCAGCCGCGGCCGGGTCGACAGCGGGGCGATCGGGGTGTCGGTGCCCATCGAGCCGAGCGGCTCGGCGCCCGTGCGCGCCATCGGCGCGAGCAGGATCTTCAGCTCCTCCTCGGTGTAGCCGAAGGTCTGCTGGCGGCGGCGTACCGAGTCGTGGGTGTAGACCGTGTGCTCGCGCGGGGGCAGGTCGGTCAGCTCGATCAGGCCGGCGTGCAGCCAGTCGGCGTACGGCTGCTCTGCCGCCAGCTCCGCCTTGATCTCCTCGTCGTGCACGATCCGGCCGGCGACGGTGTCGACCAGGAACATCTTCCCCGGCTGGAGGCGCCCCTTGGCGACCACCCGGGCCGGGTCGAGGTCGAGCACGCCCGCCTCGCTGCCGAGCACCACGAGCCCGTCGTCCGTACGCCACCAGCGGCCCGGGCGCAGCCCGTTGCGGTCCAGCACCGCGCCGACGACCTCGCCGTCGGTGAAGGCGACCGAGGCCGGCCCGTCCCACGGCTCCATCAGGCTCGCGTGGAAGCGGTAGAAGGCCCGCTTGTCGGCGGCCATGTCCGGGTCGTTCTCCCACGCCTCGGGGATCATCATCAGCACCGCGTGGGGCAGGCTCCGCCCGGCCAGGTGCAGCAGTTCGAGGACCTCGTCGAAGTTCGCCGAGTCGGAGGCGGCGGGGGTGCAGACCGGGAAGACCCGGCGGATGTTGCCCGGCAAATTCGGGGTGCGCAGCAGCGCCTCGCGGGCCTGCATCCAGTTCCGGTTGCCCCGGATGGTGTTGATCTCGCCGTTGTGCGCGATCAGCCGGTACGGGTGCGCCAGCGGCCAGGACGGGAACGTGTTGGTGGAGAACCGGGAGTGCACCAGCGCGATCGCGCTCTCCACCCGCGCGTCGGTCAGCTCCGGGTAGAACGCCGGGAGCTGGTCGGGGGTGAGCATGCCCTTCCAGACCATGGTCCGCCCGGACAGCGACGGGAAGTAGGCCGGCACGCCCCGCTCGGCGCTCTCCCGCTCGGCCTGCTTGCGCACGCAGAACGCCACCCGCTCCAGCTCGATGCCGCCCAGCGGCGACCCGGCCGGCCCGGCCGGCGAGCCGGTGAGCCGGTGCGCGGCGAGGAAGAGCTGCCGGACCCGGGGCATCGCCGCCAGGGCGGTCTCGCCGAGGCCGCTCGGGTCGACCGGCACGTCCCGCCAACCGAGCACGTCGGCGCCCTCGACCAGCGCGTACTTCTCCACCACGCGGCGGGCGCGCTCCTCGGCGGCGTCGTCGTCGGGGAGGAAGACCAGGCCGGTGGCGTACTCGCCGGCGGGCGGCAGCGGGAAGTCCACCACCGCGCGCAGGAACGCGTCCGGGATCTGGATCATGATGCCCGCGCCGTCGCCGGTGTTCGGTTCCGCGCCCCGGGCACCCCGGTGGTCCAGCCGGCAGAGCGCGTCGAGGCCGTTGACCACGACCGCGTGCGAGCGCCGCCCGTGCAGGTCCGCCACGAAGGCCACGCCGCAGGCGTCGTGCTCCTGCGCGGGGTCGTAGAGCCCGGCCGCGGGCGCTCCCGGGCCGAGGTGCGGGGCCTGCTTCGGGCTGCTGTGAGGGTACGGAAAGGCCACCGGGCCTCCTGTCGTCGCTCAGGGTGGATCTCGATCGGGACGACGTCGGCCCTCAAGGGTCTATTGAGTCTACGTTAGGGTCCGCCGCGCAAGACCAGTGCGGATTGATCACACCTTCCAGACTCTGGGACGTGTAGTCTCGCGCGGTGGATCTTCTGCACAAGGATCTGTTCGGTCGGTTGGAGCGTTTCTACGACGCGGTGCCCCGGGATGCGGCCCGCGCGGAGGAGCACGGGGCCCTCGTGCTGTTCGTCCGGGAGGGCGCCGGTTGGCCGTTCTACGCCCGGCCCCGGCTCGACGCCCCCGAGCCGCCGTCGCTGGCCGACGTCGCGGCGGTACGCGAGCGGCAGCGCGAGCTCGGCCTGCCCGAGGCCCTCGAGTGGGTGCACGAGACCACCCCGGACCTGCTGGCCGTGGCCCGCTCGGCGGGGCTGTCGGTGCTGGAGGCGCCGCTGATGGTGCTCGACCCGGCCGCCCTGCCCGACCCGGGCACCCTCACGGACGTACCGCTGCGGATGCTCGACGCGGCGGCGCCCGGCTTCGCGAAGGACGTCGCGGCGCGGCGGGCGGTCGCCGGCGTCGGGTTCTCCGCGGCCGGCACCGAACCCGGCGAGGCCGGCCCCGCGCAGCGCGACGCCGCGGTGGCCGAGCTGGACGAGGCGGCGCTGGACGAGGAACGGACCCGCGTCGCCGACGGCCGCCGGCTGTCGGTGCTGGCCGAGACGCCCGCCGAGGGCGCGCTGGCCAGCGGGATGGCGATGCGGGTCGGCGACGTGGCCGAGATCGCCGGGGTGGCCACCCTGCCGGCCGCCCGCCGCCGTGGCCTGGGCGCGGCGGTCACCGCCGCGCTGGCCCGCGAGCTGCTGGCCGCCGGCACCGACCTGGTCTTCCTCTCGGCGGGCAGCGAGGACATCGCGCGGGTCTACCTCCGCGTCGGCTTCCGCCGCGTCGGCACCGCCTGCATCGCCGAACCCACCCCCGTCACCCCCTGACCCGACCCCCGCGCCCCCGGCCAAGTCGATCATGCAGCTGCGGTGCCCGATTCAACCCATTTGACGGCCTTTACACCCCACCAAAACTGCATGATCGACGGCGACACAGCGACCCGGCAACCCGGCGAAGGCGGGTTAGGGAGGGTCAGGCCGGGGGGCGCCACTGGGCGGCCGTGGTGGCGGCCGTCGAGAGCAGGCGCGGGCTGAGGGCGCCGAGGGCGGCGTCGCGGGCGCGCAGCGCCAGTGGGCCCCGGGCCTTCAGCACCGCCGACATCCGGCGGGTCTGCCGGACCACCGTCGCCGCCCGGGGCCGACGCACCCGGTCGTACGCCACCACCGCGTCGGGCAGCCGGGACTCGCGCAGCAGCGAGGCGAGGGTGGCGGCGTCCTCGAAGGCGAGGCAGGCGCCCTGGCCGAGGTGCGGCGGCATGGCGTGCGCGGCGTCGCCGAGCAGCACCACCCCGCCCGGGCCGGCCGGGAAGCCGTACGACCTGGGCAGCGGCCGCAGCTCGCGGATTTCCTGCTGCACCAGGTCCGTCGGGTCGGTGGCGTCGAGCAGTTCGGCGATCGGCGCGGGCCAGCCCGCGTACCAGCGGCGCAGCAGGGCGAGTTGGGTCTCCGGCGGCTCCGGGCGGGGCGCGCCGACGGCGGTGGCCACCCAGTAGATGCCGCCCCGGCTGGAGGCGCCGGAGGAGCCGCGCTCGCCGAGCGAGGCGGACACGAACCGGTAGCCGGCACCGAGCACCTCGCCGCCGACGGGTCGGTCGGCGGGCAGCTTCGGGGCCCGGTACCAGGGGATCACCGCCCGCCAGGCGGCGCAGCCCGAGCTGACCACGCCGGACTCCGGGGCGAGCTGCCGGCGGACCTCGCTGTCGGTGCCGTCGGCGGCGACGACCAGGTCGGCCTCGATGGTGTGCCGGCCGTCGCCGACCGAGGGCCGTTCCCCGGACACGGCGCGGACCGTCCGCACGGTCACCCCGGTGCGCAGCTCGACCTCGTCGCCCAGGCCGGCGATCAGCGCGTCGTGCAGGTCCTCCCGGTGCACCACCACCGGCATCCGGTCGGCCGGGGTGGGGCGGGGCTGCACCAGCCAGTGCCCGTCCGGGCGGCGTACCCCGCCGTCGGACAGCCCCGTGGCGATCGCCTCCAGGCCGGAGCCGAGGCCCAGGGCGCGCAGCGCGCGTACGCCGTTGGGCCAGAGCACCACGGCGGTCGGCTCCGGGCGGACCCGGTCGGCCCGCTCCAGCAGCGTGACCCGCCAGCCGGAGCGGGCCAGCGCGCCGGCGACCGCGAGGCCGCCGATTCCGGCGCCGACCACGACCGCGCTACGCATGGGTGCTCCTTCTCAGCTGTCGCGCTCGGCGGGCCGGGTGCCCGTGGCCCCGGCCCGGTCCTCCGGGGTCTCCCCGGTGGACGCGGCGCCGTCACCGGCGGATCCGGGGGCGGCATCCGCACCGGCCGTCGGCGTGTCGACCGAGCCGGGCCGGGCCCGCCCGTCCGACTCGGCCGGCGTCTCGCCGGTCTCCCGCCAGTGCCGGTACTGCTCCTCGCTCACCACGCGGTAGCCCTCCGGCGCGGCCGGTTGGGCGCCGGCCTCCCGCGCGGACAGGTCGACCTGCGACACGTCGGAGTCGACGGCCGGGTCGGGCGTCGCGGCGGCGCCGATCGGGACGAGGTAATCCCGGGGGCCGCGCACCCGCACGAAGTAGGCCAGGGCGCCGAGGAAGACCAGGCCGGCGGTCCAGACGTTCAGGCGTACGCCGAGGATGGTGTTCGCCTCGTCGGTGCGCATCAGCTCGATCCAGAACCGCCCGGCCGTGTAGCCCATCACGTAGAGCGCGAACGCCCGTCCCCGGCCGAGGCGCAGCTTGCGGTCGAGGACGAGCACGAGCGCGACCACGCCGAGGTTCCACAGCAGCTCGTAGGCGAACGTCGGGTGGTAGAGGCCCGGTTCGAGGATCGGCTGGCCCGCGTCGTCGCGCAGCGCGTGGCCCGGATTGTCCGGGTCCATCCGGTGGATCTCCAGCCCCCAGGGCAGGCTGGTCCGGCCGCCGTAGAGCTCGTTGTTGAACCAGTTGCCGAGCCGGCCGATCGCCTGGGCCAGCGGCAGGCCGGGCGCCAGCGCGTCGGCGACCACCGAGAACGGGATGCCGAGCTGCCGGGCCGCGAGCCACGCGCCGACGGCCCCGCCGGCCACCGCGCCCCAGATGCCGAGACCGCCCTCCCAGATGGCGAACGCCTTCAGCGGGTCGCCGCCGGTGCCGAAGTACTTCTCCGGCGAGGTGATCACGTGGTAGATGCGGGCCCCGATGATGCCGGCCGGCACCGCCCAGACCGCGATGTCGAGCACCGCGCCGGGGGCGACGCCGCGCTGGCGCAGCCGCCGCTCGGTGACCCAGCAGGCCACCACGATGCCGACGATGATGCACAGCGCGTACGCCCGGATCGGCACCGGTCCGAGCTGCCATACGGCGGTGCTGGGGCTGGGCAGAGCCGCCTGGGGGGTCAGCGAGGCGAGAGTCACGGGTGCACACGCTACCGCCGCCGGCCCCTTCGGCGGCACCCCGGTCCGCCGTCCGCCGGTCCCGGTGACTTCTGGTTTGCGCCGCCGTAGGCTCTTTGTCCATGAGCGCGCTCACCTGGGCGGTCGCCGCGGTCGTCACCGACGACGCGGGTCGGGTGCTGCTGTGCCGGCAGGGCCGGGGCGAGCGGCGCTACGGTCTGCCCGGTGGGCGGCTGCGCCCGGCCGAGAGTCCCGTGCGGGCGGCCACCCGCGACATCCGGGCCGAGACCGGATGGGAAGTCGAGATCGTCGACCTGATCGGCCTCTACCACCTCGCCGGCCGGTGCGGGCCGACGCCGGTGGGGCCTGGCGCGCCGGTGCCGGCGGCCGGGCGCGCCGGGCCGCTGCCAGACGTCCTGGTGCACGTCTTCCGGGCGCGTACGCGGGGGTCGGGGCCGGCCGGCGACCCGGCGGGCGGATGCCGGCTGTCCTGGCACCACCCCTCGGCCCTGCCCGAGGCGCTCACCCCGACCACCCGGGCGGCGCTCACCGACGCCCTGGCGGGCCGCTCGGGCGTGCTGCGCGACGCCGTCCCGGCGCCGGCGGCGGGCCAGCCGCCGGGCCAGCGGACCACTCCGCCCGCCGACCGGACACCGCGGCACTGAACCGGGCGGACACCTCAGCACTGAACCGACCGGACACCGCGGCACTGGACCGGGCGCCGGGCGGCAAGGGGTCAGCGGGTGGGGTTGCGGACGCCCTCGGCGAGTTCCGCGCTCAGCGCGCGCAGGGCGGCCAGCCCGGACGCCTCGTCCGGCGCGTCGAGCAGGCAGCGGATCAGGGCGCTGCCGACGATGACGCCGTCGGCGTACCCGGCGACGGTGCCGGCCTGCGCGCCCGTGCCGACGCCCAGCCCGACGCCGACCGGCAGGTCGGTGACCTCCCGCACCCGGGAGACCAGGACGGGCGCCGCGTCGGACGTCTGCGCCCGGGCGCCGGTGACCCCCATGATGGCGGTGGCGTAGACGAAGCCCCGGCAGTGCTCGACGGTCATCGCCAGCCGCGCGTCGGTCGACGACGGCGAGACCAGGAAGGTGCGGTCCAGCCCGTGCGCGTCCGAGGCGGCGAGCCACTCGCCCGCCTCCTCCGGGATCAGGTCCGGGGTGACCAGCCCGGTGCCCCCGGCCGAGGCGAGGTCCCGGGCGAAGGCGTCGACGCCGTACCGCTCGACGGGGTTCCAGTAGGTCATCGTGACCACGGGCGCCCCGGTGGCCGCCACCGCCTCGATGATGCGCAGCGTGTCCCGGGTGCGTACGCCGCCGGCGAGGGCGATGTCGCTGGCCTTCTGGATCACCGGGCCGTCCATCACCGGATCGGAGTACGGGATCTCCACCTCGATGACGTCGACGCCGGCGGAGACCATCGCGGTCATCGCGGCGATGCTGCCCTCGACGGTCGGGAAACCGGCCGGCATGCAGCCGACCAGCACGGCCCGCCCGTCGGCGCGGGCCTTGTCGAAGGCCACCCCGATCCGGCTCACGTTCTCACTGCTCCTTGTCGAGGATGCCGAAGTAGTCGCCGGCGGTGTGCACGTCCTTGTCGCCCCGACCGGAGAGGTTGACCACGATCGTCGGCTCCCGGCCCAGCTCCGCGGCGAGCTTCGGGGCGACCTTGAGGGTGCCGGCGACCGCGTGCGCGCTCTCGATCGCCGGGATGATGCCCTCGGTCCGGCAGAGCAGCTCGAACGCGGCCATCGCCTCGTCGTCGTTCACCGGCAGGTAGGTCGCGCGGCCGCTGTCGTGCAGCCAGGCGTGCTCCGGCCCGACGCCCGGGTAGTCCAGGCCGGCGGAGATCGAGTGCGACTCGCACGTCTGCCCGTCCTCGTCCTGGAGCACGTACGTCCGGGTGCCGTGCAGCACCCCGGCGGAGCCGCCGGTGATGCTGGCCGCGTGCCGGCCGGTCCCCACCCCGTCGCCGCCGGCCTCGAAGCCGTACAGCCGCACGTCGGGGTCGCCGACGAAGGCGTGGAAGATGCCCAGCGCGTTGGAGCCGCCACCGACGCAGGCGGTGACGGCGTCCGGCAGCGCGCCGGTCAGGTCGAGGCACTGCTGGCGCGCCTCGTCGCCGATGCCCCGGACGAAGTCACGGACCATCGCCGGGAAGGGGTGCGGCCCGGCGGCGGTGCCGATCAGGTAGTGGGTGTCGTCGACGTTGGCGACCCAGTCGCGCATCGCCTCGTTCATCGCGTCCTTGAGGGTGCGCGAGCCGTTGGTGACCGGGACGACGGTGGCGCCGAGCATCCGCATCCGCGCCACGTTGAGCGCCTGCCGCTCGGTGTCGACCTGGCCCATGTAGACCACGCAGTCGAGGTCGAACAGGGCGGCGGCGGTGGCGGTGGCGACGCCGTGCTGGCCGGCGCCGGTCTCCGCGATCACCCGACGCTTGCCCATCCGCCTGGTCAGCAGGGCCTGGCCGAGCACGTTGCGCACCTTGTGCGCCCCGGTGTGGTTGAGGTCCTCCCGCTTGAGCAGCACCCGCGCGCCGACCTTGGCGGAGAACCGCTCGGCCGTGTAGAGCAGCGAGGGGGTGCCGGCGTAGTCGCGCAGCAGGGCGGCGAACTCGGCCCGGAACGACTCGTCGGCCATCGCCGCGCGGTGCGCGGCGTCCAGCTCGTCCAGCGCCGCGACCAGCGCCTCCGGTACGAACCGGCCGCCGAACCGGCCGAAGTGCCCGGCGGCGTCGGGCAGCGGACCGACCGGGGCGGCCGCCGCGTCGGCGCTCATGCCGACACTCCGCTTCGCTCCGTGCCCTCGCTGCGCTCGCTCATGGGATCGTCCTCTCGGTGCTGACGAACCGGCGCGGGGTCAGCGCACCGGGCGGGGCGTGGCCGGGTGGTTGCCGGCGTTGACCAGCTCGGCCACCGCCTCGCGGGGGCTCTTCTGGGTGACCAGGCCCTCGCCGACCAGGACCGCGTCGGCGCCTGCCGAGGCGTACCGGATGAGGTCGTGCGGTCCGCGCACCCCCGACTCGGCGATCTTGACGACGCTGCTGGGCAGGCCGGGCGCGATCCGCTCGAAGACCGAGCGGTCGACCTCCAGCGTACGCAGGTTGCGGGCGTTGACCCCGATCACCTGGGCGCCGGCCTCCAGCGCGCGGTCGGCCTCCTCCTCGTCGTGGACCTCGACCAGCGCGGTCATGCCCAGCGACTCGATCCGCTCCAGCAGGCCGACGAGGGCGTTCTGCTCCAGGGCGGCGACGATCAGCAGCACCAGGTCGGCGCCGTGCGCGCGGGCCTCGTGCACCTGGTAGCTGGAGACCACGAAGTCCTTGCGCAGCACCGGGATGTTGACGGCGGCACGGACGGCGGCCAGGTCGTCGAGCGAGCCGCCGAACCAGCGCCCCTCGGTGAGCACGCTGATCGCCCGCGCGCCGCCGGCGGCGTAGTCGCCCGCCAGGTCGGCCGGATCGGCGATCTCGGCCAGCCGCCCCTTGGACGGCGACGAGCGCTTCACCTCGGCGATCACCGCGACGCCCGGCTTGCGCAGGGCCGCGTACGCGTCCAGCGGCGGCGGCGCGGCGGCGGCCAGTTCGCGGATCCGCTCCAGCGGAACCTGCTCCTGCCGCCGGGCGACGTCCTCACGCACGCCGGCCAGGATCTCGTCGAGCACGCCTACGGACGCCGCCGGACCGGCCTCGTCCCCCTCCGCGTGCGCATGCTCAGCAGTCACCAACGGACTCCCCTCTCCGGGTGTCATGGGCCGATGCTAGGGGGCGCCACCTGGCGACAGGCGCCGGGGGTATGGCGTGCCTCACGAGATGGGCTGGGGCATAATGGCCGACCTCCGGTGAACGGAATGTCACGCTGGGCGACCACGCCCAGCCGCGAACGCCACCCGACCATCCCCACCTCCGCCACCCTGGTCATCGACGTGATCCTATCCGTTGGCGCGGCCGGCCGCCGGTCGGCGCCCGCCGCCGACGCCCGCCGATCCTGTGACGTACCTCAAGGCCGATCGGCCCTTTGCCTGGTGGCGGCCCCGGAAGCAGAGTTGACGTGTCCGTCACCACGGCGAAACGTGAACCAGCCAGCATCGTCCTCGGGCAGACTCGATGACGCGCCTGCCCCACCGTCACCAACGACCCTCTGCGGGGTGATCATGAGCACTGTCGAGCCGCACCAGCCCATCGGACTGACGACCGTCTCGCGTACCGTCGCGTCGCTCGCCGTCGGCGTGGTCCACACCCTGGAGCGCGCCGTGGTGGGCGAGGCCCGGATGCGCACCGCGCGGGGCAACGCCTGGGAGGCGGTCTGCGCCGACCGGGCCCGGGCGGAGCAGCGGGCCGAGCTCGACCGCCTGGTGGCGGAGCTGGCGGCGGCCCGGGCCGCCGCCCGCGAGCGCCAGCCGGTCAGCTGAGCGTCGGGTCCTCGCCCCGGTCCAGCGCGTCCCACGCCTGAGTGGTGTGCCGGCCGGTGACCCGGCCGCCCTCGCCCCGGGCGGCCGGCGCGGCGTCGTCCGCGGGCCGCCGCTCGTAGCGGGCACCCATCGCCGGCCACCCGCGGCCCCGCAGCGCCGTCAGCAGCCCACCCGCCGTGGCGAGCAGCCCGCCGAGCAGGCAGAGCGCCGGCCAGTGCCGGGCGACCTCGCCGTCGAACGCCGCGACCAGGCCGTAGCCGCCGCCGGCCGCCACGGCCGCCCCGAGCCCG
>NZ_JBFABB010000081.1:0-31714 GCF_040640035.1 Micromonospora sp. NPDC023633
GGCGCGGCACCCGGGGGGCGGGCCGGGCGGCGGGCCGCCGCGTGCAGGGCCGCCAGCGCGAAGCCGGCCGGCGGCAGGGTCAGCAGCAGGGGGAGTTGGGCCCCGGACTGCCCGACCCCGGCGGCGAGCAGCAGCAGCGCTACCCCGGCGACCAGCCCGCCGACCAGCACCAACCGGGCCGGCCGGGGTGGCTCGCCGACGGTGAAGCGGGACCAGAAGGCGTCATCCAGCAGCGCCCCGGCCAGCACGCCCACCGCGCCGGCGGCGACCCCCGCGAGCACCGTCTCCAGCAGCCCGCCGAGCGCCCCCAGCCAGACCCAGGGCAGCAGCAGCGCCAGCCCGCCGGCCACCCCGAGCAGCGTGGCGGGCGGCGCGGACGCGCGGGGCGCCGCGACGGCCGCGCGCCGGGCCAGCGCCCGCAGGGCGAGGGCGGCCAGGGCGGCCGTGGCGGCCAGCGCGGCGAGGTACGCCTCGTGGTGCACCGGTGGGATCGCCCGGAGCAGCCCCAGCGCGCCGAGCGCGAGCGCTGCCGCCAGCCAGGCCCGGCCGGCGGCACGGACCGCCGCCGAGCGGGGCAGCAGGGCGAGCGCCAGCGCGGGGGCGCCGACCAGCAGCACGGTGAACAGCACCGTCGCCGGCCAGAGCCAGACCACGCGGTCCAGCCCGGAGGCCAGCACGATCTGGTCGGCCAGCCACCCGCCGCTCTGGCCGACCACGACGAGCCCGACCGCCCAGCAGCCGGTAACCGCCGCCGCCACCGCCGCCCAGGGGCTCTGCCGGCCGGGCGCGGCCGGCGGGCGTGGGACGGGCTGACCAGCGGGAAACGGGGGGCCGACCTCCATCCTGCGACAGTACGGCGCGGACGGGCTGTGCCGCCCGCTGGCGGCGACGGTTACCGTGGACGGGTGCGCGACCCCAACGTGTCCCGAACGACGGCCGGCCAGCTCTCCCCCGAGCGCCGGGCCGCCGACCTGCGCCGCCTGCGGGCCGAACGCTTCGACGTGCTGGTCATCGGCGGTGGCGTGACCGGAGCGGGGGCTGCCCTGGACGCCGCCTCGCGAGGGCTGAAGGTGGCTCTGGTGGAGGCGCGCGACTACGCCGCCGGCACCTCCAGCCGCTCCAGCAAGCTCATCCACGGGGGCCTGCGCTACCTGGAGCAGCTGGAGTTCCACCTGGTACACGAGGCGCTGACCGAGCGCGGGCTGCTCGCCACCCGGCTGGCCCCGCACCTGGTCCGGCCGGTGCCCATCCTGGTTCCGCTGCCCGACGGGCAGGGCGTGCGCGGCCTGCCCGCGCGGCTGTTCCGCCGCTCCTACTACGGCGCCGGCGTGGCGGCCTACGACGCCTTCGCCGGGGTCTTCGGCGGTGGGCGCGGCATGCCGCTGCACCGGCACCTGACCCGCGAGGGCGCCCGCCGGGTCTTCCCCAGCCTGCGGGCCGACGCCGTGGCCGGCGCGATCCGCTACTACGACGGTCAGGTCGACGACGCGCGGCTGGTGGTGACCCTGGCCCGCACGGCGGCCAGCCTCGGCGCGTCCGTGGTGACCAGCACCCGGGCGGTCGGGCTGATCCGGCAGGCCCGCGAGGTCACCGGCGTCCGGGTCCGCGACCTGGAGGCGCCCCCCGGCTCCCCGGACGCCGAGTTCGAGGTGCGCGCCCGCACCGTCATCGCCGCCACCGGCGTGTGGAGCGACGACATGTCGCGGATGCTGAACGACGTCGGGCTGCGCCCCGGCATCCGGGTCCGGGCCTCCAAGGGCGTGCACCTGGTGGTGCCCCGCTCGGCGATCACCGGCGAGGCCGGGCTGATCCTGCGTACGGCCACCAGCGTGCTCTTCGTCATCCCCTGGGGCGGGCACTGGATCATCGGCACCACCGACACCGACTGGCGGCTGGACCGGTCCCATCCGGCCGCGTCCGCCCGGGACATCGATTACCTGCTGGACCAGGTCAACACGGTGCTCGACCGGCCGCTCACGACGGCCGACATCGAGGGGGTCTACGCCGGGCTGCGCCCGCTGCTGGCCGGCGAGGCCGACTCCACCTCCAAGCTGTCCCGCGAGCACGCCGTCTTCGAGCCGATGCTCGGTCTGCTGCTGGTGGCCGGCGGCAAGTACACGACGTACCGGGTGATGGCCTCCGACGTGGTCGACCGGGCCGCCCACCGGCTCGGTGCCGTACGCCCTTCCCGCACCGCCGACCTGCCGCTGCTTGGTGCCGACGGTTACCCGGCGATGTGGCGGGACCGGGCGGACCTGGCCCGCCGGCACGGGGTGCCGGTCGGGGTGGTCGAGCACCTGCTGGAGCGCTACGGCACCCTCACCCGCGACCTGCTCGCGCTGATCGACGCGGACCCGCTGCTCGCCTCCCCGCTGGCCGGCGCACCGGAATACCTGGCCGCCGAGGTGACGTACGCGGCCCGGGCCGAGGGGGCGCTGCACCTGGAGGACGTGCTCACCCGGCGGACCCGGATCTCCTTCGAGACGGCGCACCGGGGCCTGGAGTCGGTGGGCCACGCGGCCGAACTGATGGGCGCGGTGCTCGGCTGGGACGAGGCCACCCGGGCCCGCGAGGTGGAGCACTACCGGGCCCGGGTGGAGGCGGAACGCCAGTCCCAGCTGATGCCCGACGACGCCACGGCCGACGCCGCCCGGCTCGGCGCGCCCGACGTGCGGGGCTTCGCGGCGGACCGCGGCGCGGACGACGACCAGGCCGAACTGCCGTCCTCGTCCCGCTGACCGGCCCGGCCCCGAGCCACCCCCTACATCCGCCGCCCGACCCCGGTCAGCGGTTCCGGCCCTCACCTACGGTGGGTTAGGTTCCGGCGCGTGCCCCCCGCTTCCTGGTCGCGTCCGGCCCGGGTGCCCGTCGCCGCCCTGCTGGCCGCCGCGCTCGTCGGCTGCTCGCTGCCCGGAAGCGCCGCCGACGGCCCCGCGCCGGGACCGGCCGGCAGCGGGCTGTCGCAGCCGGGGCCCGGCGACGCGGCGACGGCCGGGAAGGGCGAGGTCAGCCTCCTGCAGAGGGTCGGCACGGACGGCCCGCTGCGCACGCTCGACGTGGAACCGCACGGCAGGTGGGAGTGCGTCGACTGCGCCGGCGACGGCGTGACGTCGACCGGCGTGCTCAACCCGGAACACGTCACCCGGCTCCAGCCGAGATGACCGCCTGACGGACCCGCGCCGCCCGCGCCCGGACCGCGGCGGTCAGAGGACCTTGCCCGGGTTGAGCAGGCCGGCCGGGTCCAGCGCCGCCTTGATCGCCTGGTGCACGCGTACGCCCACGGGGCCGATCTCGCGGGCCAGCCAGTCGCGCTTGAGCAGGCCCACGCCGTGCTCGCCGGTGCAGGTGCCGCCCAGCTCCAGGCCCAGCCGCATGATCTCGTCGAACGCGCGCCGGCCGCGTTCGAGGCTCGCCGGGTCGGCCCGGTCCACCACGATGTTCGGGTGCATGTTGCCGTCCCCGGCGTGACCCACCACGCCGATCGGCACGTCGCACTCCAGCGCGATCCGGGCCACCCCGTCGAGCAGCGCCGCCAACGCGCCGCGGGGCACCGCCACGTCGTCGATGACCAGGCCGCCGTTGCCGCCCGGGTAGGTATCCGCCGCGAACTTCTCCATCGCCGGGTGCGCGAGCCGGCGGGCCTGCAACAGGGCCGCCGCCTCCACGGCGTCGGTGGCCGCGTAGACCTCGTCGGCGCCGGCCGCCTCGCAGACCGCGGCCAGGCCGGCCAGGTCGTCGGCCGCGCGGGAGCCGGTGTCGGCGGAGGCCAGCAGCAGCGCCTGCGCGTCCGTCCGCAGCCCCATCGGCCGGTACGCCTCGATCGCCCGCAGGTGCGTCCGGTCGAGCAGCTCCAGCAGGCTGGGGGAGAGCCCTCGGGCGGCGATGTCGGCGACGGCCGCGCCGGCGGCGGCGGTGGACGGGAAGACCGCCACCATCGTCAGCGACTGCGCCGGGGCGGGCCGCAGCGCCACGGTCACCTCGGTGATCACGCCGAGGGTGCCCTCGGAGCCGACGAAGAGCCGGGTGAGGTCGTACCCGGCCACGCCCTTGGCGGTGCGCCGGCCGGTGCGCAGCACCTCGCCGGAGGCGAGCACCACCTCCAGGCCCAGCACGTACTCGGTGGTGACCCCGTACTTGACGCAGCACATGCCGCCGGCGTTGGTGGCGACGTTCCCGCCGATCGTGGACGACTCCCACGAGCCCGGGTCGGGCGGGTACCAGAGCCCCTGCTCGGCCACGGCGGCGGCGAGCGTCGCGTTGACCACGCCGGGCTGCACCACGGCGATCCGGCTCACCGGGTCGATCTCCAGTACGGCGTCCATCGCGACGGTGCTCAGCACCATCGCGCCGTCGACGGCGTTGGCCGCGCCGGCCAGCCCCGTGCGCGCCCCCTGCGGCACCACCGGTACGCCGTGCCGCGCGGCGGCCCGTAGCGCGGCGGCCACCTGTCCGGTGGTGCGGGGACGGACCACGACCAGGGGCGTGCCGGCGGCACAGAGGTCGGCCTCGTCCCGCTCGTGCATCCGCAGCAGGTCCGGGTCGGTCAGCACGGCGTCGTCGCCGAGCGCCGCCCGCAGGTCGTCGAGGAGGGGGGATCCGGCCATGTCGCCGAGGCTACGGTCGGTCCCGCGCGATCACCAACCGGCCTCGGGCGGGGTAGTTTGGCCGACATGCTCTACCTGGACCGGCCCGCCTGGCCCTGGCGGGGGCGGCTCTGGTCCCACCTGATCAGCGACGTCTCCCCGGCCGAGCTGCACGCCTTCGCCGAGGCGCTGGGCGTGCCCCGCCGGGGGTTCGACCGGGACCACTACGACATTCCCGCCGAGCGGTTCGCCATGGCGGTCTGGCTGGGCGCCCGGGTGGTGCCGAGCCGGGAGCTGGTGCGCCTGCTCCGGCAGGCCGGGCTGCGCCGCCCCAAGCACCTGGCCCGCCCCCGCCCCGAACCACCCCCCACCCCCACCCCCGTCGCCCTCCCCACCCCGCCCCTCGCACCCTGCGTCGATCATGCAGTTGTGGTGCCCCGCAAAAGCCACGAAGGGGCGCTTCTTGCCCGCCACAACTCCATGATCGACGCGGGAGGGCGGGAGGGCGCGAGGGCGCGGGAGGGCGGAGGGCGGGGCGGGGGTTAGTGGAGGGTGGATAGTTCGCGGGTCAGGTTGGCTCGGGCCTGGGACTCCCAGCGGCGTGCTAGCGGCGGCAGGCGGAACAGCGCCGGCAGGGCGAGCAGACCGGCGAGCACCCGGGCGCGGCCGGCCCGGAAGGCCGGCTCGGGCACGTGTGCGTACTCCCGGCGGATCGCCGCGGCGTAGCGGTCGTACGCCTCAGGCGGTGTCGCCAGGACGGCGAGGTCGGCGTCGCAGAGCAGCGCGCCGTCGGCGTCGCCCGGCTCCACGGCGTGCCCGGCGGTGAGCAGCACCAGCCGGCGCACCTCGGCCACGGCGTCGGCCGGCAGGCCCGCCCGGGTGAGCAGCGTGCCGGCGAGCGCCGCGCTGTCGTGCTCGTTGGCGTCGCCCCCGGCGCGCGGGTCGTAGACCGCGTCGTGGCACCAGGCCGCGAGGCGCACCAGGTCCGGCCGACCGGCCGCCGGCGCGTGGGCGTCGACCACGTCGAGGACGGCCGCCAGATGGTCGGCGTCGTGGTAGTGCCGGTGCGGCTCCCGCCAGCGGCTCAGCAGGTCCTCACCGACCCGGGTCAGCTCCGCCACGTCGGTCACTCCGGCGCCCCGGGCCGCGGCCCGCCACCGGTCGAGAAGGTCGACCACCCGGCCGAGTCTGCCGTACCGCCGGCCGCGCCGAGGATTCACCCGGCGCGGCACGGGTAGTCCCCGCCATGGCCGTGGCCCGGGACCGTCGACCCTCACTGGTGCGACGCGCCATCCTGCGTGACCGGGCGGGGGACGTCGACGGGGCCCGGATCGCCGAGGCGGTGGAGCAGCTGCGCCACCGCGGCAAGACCACCCTGCACGACCGCCTGCACCGGCTGCGGATGGCGATGGGCCTCGCCGTGCAGGCCGGCCTCGCCGCCGGACTGTCCTGGCTGGCGGCGCACGAGCTGCTCGGCAACCCGCAGCCGGTCTTCGCGCCGATCTCCGCGGTCGGCACCCTCGCCGCCTCGGTCGGCCAACGGTTCCGCCGCACGGTGGAGCTGATCGTCGGGGTGGCGATCGGGGTCGCCGTCGGCGACTTCCTCATCTACCTGCTCGGCACCGGAGCCTGGCAGCTCGGCCTGGTGGTCACCCTCGCCATCGTGCTGACCATCTTCGCGGGCGCCAGCGTGGCCATCGTCATCCAGGCGGCGGCCACGGCGGTGCTGATCGTCACGCTCAGCCCGTCGACCGAGAACCTGGAGATCCCCCGGTTCATCGACGCGTTCATCGGCGGCGGCATCGCGCTGCTGGTCACCGCGATCCTGCTGCCACTCAACCCGCTGCGGGTCATCAACCGCGCCGCCCGGCCCGCCCTGGACCTGCTCGCCGCCCAGCTCGACGTCACGGCGAACGCCCTGCGGGAACGGGACCGGGACAAGGCCCAACGGGCACTGGACCGGCTCCGCAACAACCAGGAGGAGCTGACCGCCTTCACCGAGGCCATCGAGGGGGCGAAGGAGACCGCCATGCTCTCGCCGGTGCGGTGGCACCGGCGGGACGAACTCACCCACTACGCCGAGGCCGCCGGCCCGATCGACCGGGCGATGCGCAACGCCGGCACCCTGACCCGGCGCGCGGTGACCCTGATCGAGGACGAGGAGCCCATCCCGGAGACGATGCCCGACGCGGTGGCCCACCTCGCCGAGTCGGTGCGCCTGCTCAAGCACGAGTTCGCCGTCGGCGACGAGCCGGAGCAGTCCCGGGAGCGGGCGCTGCGGGCGGTCAGCGAGGCCGGCCGGGCGTACGCCGAGGGGGTCGGCTTCTCCGGCAGCGTGGTGGTCGCGCAGGTACGGACCACCGCCAGCGACCTGATGGTGGCCTCCGGCGTCACCCAGGAGGAGGCGAACCGCGGGGTCCGGCAGTCCTTCGGCGACCAGGACCGGCCGCGCGGTCAGGGTGAGCGGGAGGGCGTCCCGAAGCCGCCCGCCGCCCCGCCGGTCGGCTGACCGCACATCCGTCGACCCGCTCAGGCCCGCAGGGCGCGGGCGAGGCGGTGGACGGCCTCGTCCATGAGGTCGGGTGGGGCGGCGGCGTAGGTGAGGCGTAGGTGGGGGGCCGGGGGTTCGGCGGCGTACCAGGGGCGGCCGGGGAAGACGATGACGCCCTCGGCGGCCGCGGCGGCGGTCAGCGCGACGTCGTCGGTGCCCTCCGGCAGGCGGGCCCAGAGGTGCAGGCCGCCGCGCGGGACCGGCTGCCGGGCGAGCTCGGGGAGGTGCCGGCGGAGCGCGGTCAGCAGCGCCTCGCGGCGGGTCCGCAGCGCGGTGCGCAGGGCGCGGCGGTGCCGCGTCCAGGCCGGGGCGGTGACGAACTCGAGCGTGGCCTGTTGCAGTGGGCCGGCGACGAAGAAGTCGTCGAGCAGCCGGGCCGCCCGCAGCCGGGCGCCGGCCGGGCCGCGGGCGCCGATGGCGGCGACGCGCAGCCCGGGAGCGGTCGACTTGGTCAGCGAACGCAGGTAGACGACGTGCCCGTCGGGGTCGTCGGCGGCCAGCGGTGGCGGGGCCTGGCCGTCGATGGTGAGGTCGCGGGCGTAGTCGTCCTCGATCAGGAACGCCCCGGCGTCGCGTACGGCCTCGGCGACCTGGGCCCGGCGGTGGCCCGCCAGTGTCGCGCCGTGCGGGTTGGCGTACAGCGGCTGGCAGTAGAACAGCCGGGCGCCGGTGCGGGCGAACGCGGCGGCGAGCTGGTCGGGCCGGACGCCGTCGGCGTCGGCGGGCACGGGCACCACCCGGAGGCCGGCTGCCCGGGCGGCGGCCAGGGCTCCCAGGTAGGTCGGCGACTCGACGAGCAGGGTGTCGCCGGGCGTGGCGAGCGCCCGCAGCGCGGACGACAGCGCGGCCTGTCCGCCCGGGCAGATCACCATGTCCTCGGCGCGCAGCCCGGCCCCGGCCTCGCGGGCGAACCAGGCGCGCAGGTCCTCGCGCCCCTCGGCCGGCCCGCGCTGCCAGGACGCGGGCTGCCGGGCGGCGCGGGTGAGCGCGGCACCAAGCGCGGCGGCGGGTTGCAGATCCGCGTCCAGGTAGCCGCCGGAGAGTGGGATCGCTCCGGCGGGCGGTAACGCGAGTAGCGCCTGCATCTCGTCCTCGCCCGGCCGGCGGGGGCCGAGCGCCACGGTCTGCCACGACAGGTCGGGCACCCGCCACTCGCGCGGCGGGGCGGCCACGAAGGTGCCCCTGCCGGAGCGCGTCTCGACGAGCCCCTGGGCCACCAGCTGCCGGATGGCCTCGGCGACGGTGACCGGCGAGGCCTGGTGCCGGGCGGTCAGCTCGCGCACCGAGGGCAGCCGCGTGCCGGGATCCGCGCCGGCCGCGAGCCCACGCAGATCTTGGATGACGCGGTCGGCTGCGTTACCGTCATTCATGAACGGCAACAGTAGCGCTACTGCCAGGACCACGGTAACGGCGGACCGGACGATCGGTCTCGCCCTCGGCGCGCTGGGCGTGCTCGCCTTCAGCATGTCGCTGCCCGCCACCCGCGTCGCCGTGCAGCAGCCCGACCCGTGGTTCGTCGCCTTCGGTCGGGCCGTCGGCGCGGGGCTGCTGGCCTGGGCGTACCTGCGATTCACCGGCGCACCGCGGCCCACCCGCGGTCAGTGGCGGCGGCTGACGATCGTCGCCCTGGGCGTCGTCGTCGGATTCCCGCTGTTCACCTCGCTGGCGCTCATCACCCAGACCTCCGCGCACGGCGCGGTCGTCATCACCGTGCTGCCCGCCATGACCGCCGTGTTCGCGGTGCTGCGGGCCGGCGAGCGACCGCCGCCGCTGTTCTGGGTCGCGAGCGCCGGCGGACTGCTGGCGGTGCTCGCCTTCCTCGGCACCAGCGGCGCGGTGCGCGGTGCGCTCTCCCCGCCCGACCTGTTCCTGCTCGCGGCGGTGGTGCTCTGCGGCCTGGGGTACGCCGAGGGCGGCGCGCTCGCCCGCGAGCTGGGCGGCGCCCGGACGATCTGCTGGGCGTTGCTGCTCTCGCTGCCGGTCACCGTCCCCGTCACGGTCGTCGCCGCCGTGGCCGCTCCTCCGCACGCCGACGCCGTCGCCTGGTCGGCGTTCGGTTACCTCACCCTGGTCTCCATGTTCCTCGGCTTCTTCGCCTGGTACGCGGGCCTGGCCCGGGGCGGCATCGCGCAGGTCGGCCAGATCCAGCTCGCGCAGCCGGTGCTCACCCTGGTCTGGTCGGCGCTGCTGCTCGGCGAGAGCGTCACCCCCGCCTCGATCGCGGCGGCGCTGGCGGTGCTGGCGTGCGTCGTGCTGATCCAGCGCACCCGCGCGAGCGCGCCGGCGCCCGTGGTGGAAGGGACCTGACGGGTACGGGTCCGCGGTGCCGGTGCGGGCGGCGACCCGGCGTGGCGCCCCTGGTGCCGCCAGCGTCGGCTGCGCCCGCCGGCCCGGCCGGCGGGCGCTCCCCGGGCCTGTCAGGCCAGTGCGGCGAGGGCGGCGAGCAGCCGGTCGACGTGCCCGGTCGTGCTGCCCAGGCCGATGCTGGCGCGCAGGGCGGTCGGCGGCAGGTCCCGCCGGCCGCTGCGGGCGGCCGCCTCGCCGAGCAGCCGCCGGGCCAGCGGGTGGGCGCAGAAGAGGCCGTCGCGCACCCCGATGTCGTACGTCGCGGCCAGTTCCGCCGCGACCTCCGCCGAGTCCCGGCCGGCCACCACGAACGACACGATGCCCACCCGGGGCGCCGCCGGCCCGAACGTGCGCAGCTCCAGCACGTGCGGCAGGGCCGCGATGCCCTCGCGCAGCCGGGTCAGCAGGGCCTGTTCGGCGTCGTGCAGGGCGACCCGGTCGGCGTCGGCCAGGGCGGCGCAGACCGCCGCCAGGGCGACCGCGCCGAGCAGGTTCGGCGTGCCCGCCTCGTGCCGTGCCGGGCCGGGCGCCCACCGTACGTCGTGGGTGGCCGCACCGACGTGGCTGGTGGCGCCCCCACCGGCCAGGTACGGCGGCGCGGCGTCCAGCCAGTCCGCCCGCCCGACGAGCACCCCCGCGCCGAACGGCGCGTACAGCTTGTGGCCGGAGACGGCGAGGTAGTCGACGTCGAGGGCGGCGACGTCCACCGGGGCGTGCGGGGCGAGCTGCGCGGCGTCCACCGCGATCCGGGCCCCGTGCCGCCGGGCCACCCGGGCCAGCTCGGCCACCGGCCAGCGCTCGCCGGTCACGTTGCTCGCGGCGGTCACCGCGACCAGCACGGGCGGGCCGTGCCCGGCGCCGGGGCGCGCGGGCCCCGACCCGCCCCTCGCGTCCGGCCTGCGCAGCTCGCCGAGCGCCGCGTCCAGCGCGCGGACCGCCCCGGCGGGGTTCCCGGGCACCGGCAGCCGGACCGAGCCGCGCGGCCAGGGCAGCAGGTTGGCGTGGTGCTCGCCGCCGAAGGTGACCACCGTGGTGCCGGCGGGCAGCGCCCGGGCCAGCAGGTTCAGCGCGTCGGTGGTGTTGCGGGTGAAGACCACGTGGTCGTCGGCGCGGGCGCCGAGGAAGTCGCCGACCGTCTGCCGGGCGCGTTCGTAGGCGAGGGTGCAGCGCCGCGACAGCGCGCCCGCGCCGCGGTGCACGCTGGCGTACCAGGGAAGCAGCTCGGCCACCGCGTCGGCGGCGACCCGCGCGCAGGGCGCGGTGGCCGCGTAGTCCAGGTTGACCTGGCCGGGCACGCCGAGCACGTCGAGCGGCGCGGCGACGGCGGGTGGCTGCGGCGCGGGCGGGGGTACGAGGGTGACGGTCATGGCCGACCTCCGGGTCCAGGGGACCCCGGGTGGGCACACACGGGCGGGGTCCGCGCTTGCCCGGCACGCGGATCGGGCCGGGCCCGGTCATCACCCGGGGCACCCCACCGCGAACTCGACGAGGGTTGCCGGCCAGCAAGCCGGGGCTTGACGCTGGCGCTCGTGACCTGCCGGCAGCATAGCGGGGTGAATGCGGCCGGACCAGCCGGCCGGGGATGGCTACGCTGACCGCATGGCCGACACCCCGCCCGGCGCACCCCTGCCGCCGTCGCCGACCGCGCCCGCCGTCCCGCCGCCGGCTGGGGCCGGGCCCCGGATGCCGTTGCGTCGGCTGGGTTGGCGCCGGTTCCTGGTGCTGGCCGGGACCGTCCTGTTCATCGCGGCGTGCGCGGTGTTCATGGTCTTCACCCTGGGCGAGAACCTCGGCGTCGAGGCCCTGCTGATCGGCGTGGTCGCCGCGATCCTCCCGGTTCCGGTGCTGGTGGGCTGTTTCCTCTGGCTGGACCGCTACGAACCGGAGCCCTTGAAGTACCTGATCTTCTGCTTCGCCTGGGGCGCGTTCGTCTCCACCGCCGCCTCGCTGACCGTCAACGAGTTCTCCGCCGGGCTGTTCGAGGACCGGGGGCTGCCGACCGCGCTGACCGCGGTGCTGGTCGCGCCGTTCATCGAGGAGCTGACCAAGGCCCTCGGGCCGATCCTGCTGCTGATCTTCCGTCGCCGTGAGATCTCCGGGATCACCGACGCCCTGGTCTACTGCGGGCTCTCCGCGATCGGGTTCGCCATGGTGGAGAACATCCTCTACCTGGGCGGCTACGGCTACGCCACCGGCGTGGAGCGGTACGGGCCGGCGACCGGCACGCAGCAGGTCATCGCCATCTTCATCGTCCGGATCCTGCTCTTCGGCTTCGCCCACCCGCTCTTCACCTCCATGACCGGGGTCGGGCTGGGCATCGCCGCGCGCGCCGCCAGCAGGGGCGTCCGGGTGCTCGCGCCGCTCGCCGGCCTGCTCCTGGCGATGATGCTGCACGGGCTCTGGAACCTGCTGCCGACGCTCACCCAGGCCACCGGCCAAATGTTGATCATGCTGTACGGCTTCATCGGCGTGATGGTGCCGGTCTTCTTCGGCATGGTCGGGCTCGCCGTCTGGCTCCGGGCCTGGGAGGGGCGGCTCACCGAGCGGACCCTGCCCGACTACGTCCGGGCGGGCTGGCTCACCCCGCCGGAGGTGGCGGCGTTGAGCAGCCTGGGACGGCGGCACGCGGCCCGGGTGTGGGCCAAGCGGGTGGCCGGCGACGGCGGGCTGAGGGCGATGCGCGGCTACCAGTTCGCGGCGACCCGGCTGGCGCTGCTGCGCGACGGCGCGCTGCGCGGCCTGGACCGACGCCCGGCGGACCGGGAACGGACCGCGCGGGAGGAACGGGAGTTGCTGGAGGCGATCGGCGCGTACCGGTCGTTCTTCGTGGGCCGGGACCCGCAGGCGCCGGCCGGGATCTGGGACGGGCACCGCTACCACCTGCGCTTCCCGGACGGCACGCAGCGGTCGGTCGAGGCGCCGGACGAGCCCGTCGTGCCGATCCCGGTGGTGCTCGTCCCAGCGCCGCCCCCGGCGCACCCGGCCGGCTTCGGCCCGCCCGGGTGGTACGGCCAGCCACCGCCGGCGCCGTGGCCCCCCGGCCACCCCTGACGCGTACGCCCGGCCACCCTGACCGGGACCGGGGCCGCCTCGTGAGGTCGGCCCCGGTCCGTCAGGTCATCAGGCTGGTGAGGAAGTCACCGAGGCCCTGCGCCATCGCCATCAGCCCCGCCCCGATCGCCTTGAACATCTCCGCCGCGCCATCCGGCCGGAAGGCCATGAAGTAAATCAGGAACGCGACGCTCCCCCAGATCAAGAGCTTCTTCACGAATACCGGCATCGTCCCTCCCCAGGGCCGGTGGTGCGGCTGGCTTCCCGGCCGGGGGCGACGCAAACGGCACCGACGCCCTCATCCGGGCGGGGCGGAGCGGGGTGGGCTCAGAGGTAGAGGCCGGTGGAGTCGTTCTCCACCCGCTCGGCGGCCACGGCGTGCACGTCGCGCTCGCGCAGCAGCACGTACCCGCGGCCGTGCAGCTCGACCTCGGAGCGGTCGTCGGGGTCGAAGAGGACCCGGTCGCCCGAGACGATGACGCGCACGTTCGGCCCCACCCCCACGGCGGTGGCCCAGGCGAGGCGCTTGCCCACGGCGGCGGTCGCCGGGATCACGATGCCGGCGGTCGAGCGTCGCTCACCCTCGCTCCCTTCCATCCGCACCAGCACCCGGTCGTGCAGCAGGCGGATCGGCAGGCCGGAGTCGAGATTCTGGTCGGCGGTCACGCCGGAAACGCTACCGTGTCCCGGTCGGCGGGCCGTGGGCGGTTACGCGCCGGGGGCCGAGGGCAATGTGTGGCGGACCTGCCCTACGGTGGCGTCGTCGGACATGTCCTGTCCGCCCACCGGTGTGGGCGGGCCGGTTCTCTTGCCAGGAGGTGCGCTTGAGCCGCTTCGAGCAGATACGCGGACGGCTCCGTCGCGCGTACGAGTCGGGCCGGGAGTCGGTGCGCGCCCGCCGCGCGGACCCGGCCGACGACCCCGAACCGGCCGGCGTGGCCTCGCCGACGTCCCCGGGGCCGGCGGCGGCCCCGTCCGCGACCGTGGTCGGCGCCCCGCCGCCCGGGGCGATGCACAACTCCACCGCCAGCCGCGACGACGCGGACGTGCCGCACGCGTTGCGGATCGCCGCCGCGTGGTCCTGGCGGCTGATCGTGATCGGCGTCGTCGCCTGGGCGCTGCTGAAGATCGTCGGCACCGTCCGGATCGTGGTCATCCCGCTGGCCGTCGCGCTGCTGCTCTCGGCGCTGCTCGCGCCGGCGGTCGGCTGGCTGCTGCGGGCCCGCTTCCCCCGCTCCCTGGCGACGGCGGTGGTGCTGGTCGGCGGCCTGGCCGGGGTCATCGGCACGCTGACCCTGGTGGTGAACGAGTTCATCCAGGGCGTGCCGGAGCTGAGCAAGAAGTCCTCGGAGGGCGTCCGGCAGATCCAGGACTGGCTGAAGACCGGCCCGCTGCACCTCTCCGACGGCCAGCTCGACAACTACATCAACGAGGGCCAGAAGTGGGTCAACAACAACACCGAGAAGTTCACCAGCGGCGCCCTCTCCACGGCCGCCACGCTGGCTGAGGTGTTGACCGGCACGCTGCTGGTGCTCTTCGCCACCTTCTTCTTCCTGCGGGACGGCAACAAGATCTGGCGCTTCCTGGTCCGGCTGCTGCCGGTGGCCGCCCGCTGGAAGGTCGACGACGCCGGGCGGGCGTCGTGGGCGACCCTGGTCGCCTACGTACGGGCGACCGTGCTGGTCGCCTTCATCGACGCGGTCGGCATCGGCGTCTTCCTGGTCATCTTCGACATCCCGTTCGCCTTCCCGCTCGCCGCGCTGGTCTTCCTCGGGGCGTTCATCCCGATCGTCGGGGCGACCCTGTCGGGCGTCGTCGCGGTCCTCGTCGCGCTGGTCGACAGCGGCCCGGTGACGGCGCTGATCATCCTCGGCGCGGTGATCGGGGTGCAGCAGGTGGAGGGGCACCTCCTCCAGCCGCTGATCATGGGCCGGGCGGTGGCCATCCACCCGCTCGCGGTCATCATCGGCATTGCGGCCGGCGTGGTCCTCGCCGGGATCACCGGCGCGCTGGTCTCGGTGCCGCTGATCGCGGTGCTCAACACGGCCGTCCGCCGGCTCGCCGCCCGCACCGTTCCGGACACCCCGCCCGACGCCGTCGTCGTGGCCTCCCAGGCGCCCTGACCCGACCGCGCGGCCACGATCCCGCGCAGCCGCACCGAACGGGTGGCCTCCCGAGCCCGGGGAGGCCACCCGTTCGGCGTGTGGATCCCGGGCCTGCCGGGTCCGGGCCGACGCGGCGGCCAGGCGCGGTCAGGTCTTGGCGAGGCGTTCGAGGGCGCCGCGGGCGACCTCCGGCCGGGTGGTGTACCAGAACGGCGGGAGCGACCGGCGCAGGAACGGCCCGTAGCCCCGGGCGGTCTCCAGGCGCGAGTCGAGCACCGCCACCACGCCCTTGTCGCCCGTCGACCGGATCAACCGCCCCACCCCCTGGGCCAGCCGGATCGCGGCGATCGGCACGCTGACCGCCGCGAAACCCGACCCGCCGCCGGCGTCCACCGCCGCGGCCCGCGCCGCCGCCAGCGGCTCGTCCGGCCGGGGGAAGGGCAGCCGGTCGATGACCACCAGCTGGCAGGAGTCGCCCGGCACGTCGACCCCCTGCCAGAGCGACATCACCCCGAACAGGCAGCTGGACTTCTCCTCCCGGAACCGGCGTACCAGCAGCGGAAGAGCCTCCTCGCCCTGGAGCAGGACCGGCAGGTCGGTCCGCGCGCGCAGCAGCTCCGCCGCCTGCTGTGCGGCCCGTCGGGAGGAGAAGAGGCCGAGCGTACGCCCGCCGAGCGCGGTGACCAGCGTGAGCAGCTCCTCGCCGGCCGCGTCGGGCAGCCCGGAGACGCTGGGCCGGGGCAGGTGCGCGGCGACGTACAGGATGCCCTGCCGTCCGTAGTCGAACGGCGAGCCGACGTCGAGGGAGCGCCACCCCGGCCCCGAGGTCGCCGGCGCCCCCGCCGTGCCGGTCGCCGGGGTGGCCCCGGCCGCTCCGGTGTCCGCCGGCCCCGTGCCGCCGGTGCGCCCGGCGGACCGGGCGGCCAGGGCGGCGGCGGCCGGTGACGGCGGGTCGGCCGGGGGCGCCTCCAGGCCCAGCGCCCGGGCCACCGTGTCGAACCGGCCGCCCAGCGTCAGCGTCGCCGAGGTGGCGACCACCGTGCGCTCCTCGTACAGGTGGGTGGCGAGCGTGCCGGCGACCGAGAGCGGCGCGACCACCAGCGCCCGGCGGCCGGTGTTGTCGTTCTTCTCCACCCAGGCGACGTCGTGGTCGGCCTCCTCCAGCAGCCGCTGCGCGGTCGCGGAGAGCTCGTCGAGCACCGCCTTGGCCTGCTGCTTGCGCACCGGGTCCGGGTCGTCGGACTTGACCTCGCCGATCGCGTCGAGCGCCGCCCGGGTGGCCGCGTCGAGCAGGGTGCACGCCTCGCGCAGCGGGGCCGGCAGCCCCGAGGTGATCCGCCCGGCCGGCGCCTCGGCCAGCCCGACCGCCAGGGCGTCGCCGGCCGCGGTGAGCGACTCGGCGGTCTCCGGCCGCAGCAGCGGGCGGGCCCGCTTCGCGGAGCGGTCGATCAGCTCCGGCACCAGCTCGGCCTGGGCCGCCGAGGAGACCCGGTCGGCCAGCTCGTGCGCCTCGTCGACGATGAGCAGCTTGTGCGGCGGCACGATGTGCCGGCCGGCGAGCATGTCCACCGCGAGCAGGCTGTGGTTGGTGACCACGATGTCGGCCTCCCGGGCCCGGGCCCGGGAGGCCTCGGCGAAGCACTCCGCGCCGAACGGGCAGCGGGACGCGCCCACGCACTCCCGGGCCGGCATGGAGACCAGCCGCCAGGCCTGGTCGTCGACGCCGGGGTCCAGCTCGTCCCGGTCGCCGGTGTCGGTCTTCTCCGCCCAGTCGCGCAGCCGCTGGACCTGCTTGCCGAGCCGCCCCGCCTCGCCGAGCCACCTGGTGCCGCCGCCGGGGCGCGCGGCCGGGGCGTCGAAGAGCGTGTCCTCCGGCTCGTCCTCGGTGGAGTTGTCCAGCCGGGCGAGGCAGAGGTAGTGGTGCCGCCCCTTCAGCACCGCGAAGGTGGGCCGCCGGCCGAGCACCGGCTCCACGGCGTCGGCGAGCCGGGGAAGGTCGTGGTCGACCAGTTGGGACTGCAACGCCAGGGTGGCCGTGGAGACCACCACCGGACCGTCCACTGTCAGCGCGGGCGTCAGGTAGGCCAGCGACTTGCCGGTGCCCGTGCCGGCCTGCACCAGCAGGTGCTCCCGCGCCTGCACGCACTCCTCGATGGCGGTCGCCATCTGCTGCTGGCCGGGACGCGCCGCCCCGCCCGGCACCGCGCCGACCGCGGCGGCGAGCAGCTCCACCCCGCTCGGCCGGGCGCCCCGCCGCCGGCCTCCGGTGCGGGGCGAGGGGGCGGCGGAACCGGTGGCGAGGCGCGGAGTCACCGTGCGACGGTACCCGCCGTCCCCGACACCGGCCGCGCCGATCCGGGCGTGGCGTCGTCACGGTACGGTCTCCCGCCGACCGCGTCCGGTTACTTCCGTGCGGCGACGGATGGGCGGTATCGGTTAGGGTGCGACTCATGCCGAGCGACGTGGTCCGCGTGATCTACCGCAAGTACGACGGCAGCGCGCACCGTGACTACCCGGCCCGCCGCCTGGCCGAGGACGACCTCGGCGTCTGGCTCGGCGTGACCGAGGGCACGAAGTCCGTCTACCACGGCCGGCCGTCGGTGGAGCAGATCCCGTTCGTCCTCCTGGTGCCGCACCACGCCTGGTGGACCGGCATGTTCAACCCGCCGCCGCGCACCAGCGAGGTCTACTGCGACATCGCCAGCCCGGCCCGCTGGGAGAACGACGACACCGTCCACCTCATCGACCTCGACCTGGACGTGGTGCGCCGCCGGACGACCGGCCTGGTGGAGCTGCGCGACGAGGACGAGTTCGCCGAGCACCGCGCCCGCTTCGGCTACCCGGACGAGGTCGTGACGCAGGCCGAGGCGGCGGCCCGGTGGCTCCTCGGGGCGCTGGACGACGGCACCGAACCGTTCGCCACGTCCTACCGGAAGTGGCTCGCCCTGGTGGTCTGACCCCGCCGGCACCGGCCCGGGGCGTCACCAGCGCGGTGGCCAGCCGTCCTCGGCCGCCAGCGGCGGCAGGTCGCCCAGCTTCTCGGGATTGAGCTGGTGGAAGACGCCGGTCACCCGGCCGCCGTCCACCGCGAGGGCGGCGACCACCCGCAGCGGCCGGCCGTCGGAGTGCGGGGTCTCCAGGTGCAGGCCCTCCACGCCGTCGACCAGCACCCGACGGGCGCGCAGCGTGCCGCCGTACCGGCCGGCCCGGCCGAACAGCCCCAGGATGAAGCGGGCCACCGCGTCGGCCCCGACGACCGGGCGCCGGGCCGCCGGGAAATGGCCGCCGCTGTCGCCGATGGCGACCACGCCCGGGGCGAGCACCCGCACCAGCGCGTCCAGCTCGCCCGACTCGACGGCGGCCACGAAGGCGGCGAGCACCCGCCGCTGCTCGGCCGCGTCGGCGGTGTGCCGGGGCGCGTCGGGCGCGTGCACCGTCCGGCGGGCCCGGGAGGCGAGCTGGCGGGCGGCGGCGTCGGTCGTGCCGAGCACCTCCGCGATCCGGGAGAACGGCACGGCGAAGACGTCGTGCAGCACGAAGGCGACCCGCTGCTCCGGTGCGAGCCGCTCCAGCACCACCATCAGGGCGGTGCCGACCTGGTCGGCGCTGACCGCCCGCTCGGCGGGGTCGGGCGCGAAGCCGTCGAGGCGCGGGCCCTGGTCGAGCGGCGTCACCACCGGCTCCGGCAGCCACTGGCCGGGGTACGCCTCCCGCCGCACCCGCGCCGAGCGGAGCACGTCCAGGCAGATCCGGGCGCAGGTGGTGGTGAGCCAGGCGCCGAGGTGCCGGATCTCGGCCCGGGCTGCGGGGTCGGCCAGCGCGGCGGCGTACCGCAGCCAGGTCTCCTGCACGGCGTCCTCCGCCTCGCTGCGGCTGCCGAGCATCCGGTGGGCCACCGCCAGCAGCCGCCCCCGCTCGGCCTCGAACTCCGCGACCAGATCCCCCACCGCCACCACCCCTCCCGCGCCCGCCCGGGCTCCCGCCGCGCTCCCGCCCCCCATCCTCCCGCCCCCCGCTCCCGCGCCCCAGGAGCGGGTCGATCATGGGGTCGTGGTGGCCCCGCGTAAGGGGCGGAAGCGTGGATTTCGCCCACCACAAGTCCATGATCGCGGGGCTGGGGGCGCGGGGAGCGGGGGCGGGGGCGCAGGGTTGGCGGGCGGGTGGGGTGGATGTGGGTGATGATCCGAGGGTGCGAGCGACTGAGGAGGGCGGCGTGGGCCGCGACGGCGGGGACCGGGCCGACGGTGTCGTGGGGCCGGTCGGGGGGACCATGCGGGAGCTGCTCCGGGTGCCGCCGGGCGGGGCGGTCGACCTCCGCTCCGTCAATCCCCGGTCGACGCCCGGGCTGCCCGGGCCGGAGGCGACCGGCCCGCGGCGCAAGGAGTGGGCCCGCGGCCAGGTCGGGCTGGTCGGCGCGGAGCTGGGCCGGCAGCAGGAGATGCTCTTCGCCGACGCGAAGACCCGGGAGGCGGGCCGACCCGCTGGCGCGGGCGGGCCGGGCGCGGCTGCCGGGCGCCGGGTGCTGCTGGTCCTCCAGGCGATGGACTGCGGCGGCAAGGACGGCACGATCAGGCGGGTGGCCGGCGCGATGAACCCGCTGGGGCTGCACGTCCGCTCGTTCGGCCCGCCCACCCCCGAGGAGCTGCGGCACGACTTCCTGTGGCGGATCCGGCGGGCGCTCCCGCCGCCCGGCCACGTCGGGGTCTTCAACCGCTCGCACTACGAGGACGTGCTCGTGGCCCGCGTCGAGTCGCTGGTGCCCGAGCCGATCTGGCAGGCCAGGTACGACGAGATCAACGCCTTCGAGCGGGAGCAGGTCGACGCCGGGGTGACCCTGGTGAAGGTGCTGCTGCACATCTCGTACGCCGAGCAGGGCCGGCGGCTGCTGGAACGGCTGGACGAGCCGCGCAAGCACTGGAAGTACGACCCCTCGGACGTCGACGCCCGCGCCCGCTGGGACGACTACCAGGCCGCGTACGCCGAGGCCCTGAGCCGGTGCGGCACGGACGCCGCGCCCTGGTACGTGGTGCCGGCGGACCGCAAGTGGTACCGGGACTGGGCCGTCGCGCACCTGCTCCGCGAGACGTTCGACACCCTCGATCTCGGGTATCCGCCTGCCGGCTTCGACGTCCGGCGCGAACGGGAGCGGCTGCTGGGACCGAGAGAAGGGGCGCAAGTGAACGGCAGGTGAACGACCGGTGAATGTGGTCTGACCAGGGGGAGGCCGCGCAATTCCCGGTTCCGTCGTTTTCTAGCATTCCCAGGCGGGCACCCTCCGGGCGACCGACACCCTTCCACCGACACGACGAGGTCCGTGCTGTGAAGTTTTCCTTCCGCCCGAACGAGGGCGCCTTTTACGAGCTCTTCACCAGGGCCGCGCAGAACCTGGTGAAGGGCACCGAGCTGCTCAACGAGCTGGCCCTCCCCGGGGTGGAGGTGCAGTCGGTCAGCGAGCGGCTCACCGAGGTGGAGCACGACAGCGACCAGATCACCCACGAGCTGTACAAGAAGATCAACTCGACCTTCATCACCCCGTTCGACCGGGAGGACATCTACCGGCTCGGGTCGCTGCTGGACGACGTGATGGACCACCTCGAGGCGGTCGGCAACCTGCTCTACCTCTACGGCCTGACCAAGCTCCCCTCGCTGCCCCGCGAGATGCACGAGATGGTCAACG
Organism: Micromonospora sp. NPDC023633; assembly: GCF_040640035.1. Taxonomy (NCBI): domain Bacteria; kingdom Bacillati; phylum Actinomycetota; class Actinomycetes; order Micromonosporales; family Micromonosporaceae; genus Micromonospora; species Micromonospora sp. NPDC023633. The sequence goes on from NZ_JBFABB010000081.1 coordinate 20,314, forward strand.
TCCTCGACGCGCAGGCGAAGCTGACCGCCGACGCGATGCCGCGACTGAAGTCGATGAAGGACCTCGAGGACTACTGGATCGAGTGCAACCGGCTGGAGAACGACGGCGACCAGGTGTACCGGATGCTGCTGGTCCGCCTCTTCTCCGGCGAGTACGACGCGCTGACCGTGCTGAAGATGAAGGAGGTCGCCGACGAGCTGGAGGCCGCCTGCGACGCCTTCGAGCACGTGGCCAACACCGTCGAGACCATCGCGGTCAAGGAGTCCTGATCCTGTGAGTCCCGAACTCATCGCCGTGCTGGCGGTGATCGCGGTGGCGTTGGCGTTCGACTACACCAACGGCTTCCACGACGCCGCCAACGCGATCGCGACCAGCATCTCCACCCGGGCGCTCACACCCCGGGTGGCCCTGGCCATGGCGGCGGTCGGCAACTTCATCGGCGCGCACTTCGGCGCCGAGGTGGCCAAGACCGTCGGCAGCGGCCTGGTGAAACTACCCACCGGCACGGCGAGCCTCGGCATCGTCTTCGCCGGCGTGATCGGCGCGATCGTCTGGAACCTCGTCACCTGGTACTTCGGCCTGCCGTCGTCCTCGTCGCACGCGCTGATCGGCGGCCTCGTCGGCTCGACCGTCGCCGCGTCCGGCACGGTGCTCTGGACCGGCATCGGGGAGAGCGTGATCATCCCGATGGTGCTCTCGCCGATGGTCGGCTTCCTGCTCGGCTACATCGTCATGATCGCCGTGCAGTGGATCTTCCGGAAGGGGCACCCGGGCCGGCTCAACCGGGGCTTCCGCTGGGCGCAGACCGCGTCCGCCGCCGCCATGTCGGTCGGCCACGGCATGCAGGACGCCGCCAAGACCATCGGCATCGTGGTGCTCGCCCTCTACGTCGGCGGCTACCAGGACGACCCCAGCTTCATCCCGGAGTGGGCGTTCTGGACCTCGGCCGCCGTGCTGGCTGCCGGCACGTACGCCGGTGGTTGGCGGATCATCCGGACGCTGGGCCGGAAGATCATCGACCTGCGGCCGCCGGAGGGCTTCGCCGCCGAGACCGTGGCCAGCGGGGTGCTCTACTTCAACGCGCTGGTCCTCGGCGCGCCGATCTCGACGACCCACACGATCACCTCGGCGATCATGGGCGTCGGCGCCACCAAGCGGCTCTCCGCCGTCCGGTGGGGCGTGGCCGGCAACATCGTCGGCGCGTGGATCCTCACCTTCCCGGCCGCCGGCTCGATCGGCGCCCTGATGTACTTCCTGGTCCGCCCGCTGTTCAGCTGAGCCGCGACGAAGGGCCCCCTGCCGACGCACGACGCGTCGGCAGGGGGCCCTTCGCGCGCACCCGTCAGGAGTAGTCGACGCCGATCTGGGCGCGGATGGAGTCGAGGAGCGCCATCACCTCCAGCGTGGCGGCGTGGGGGACCAGGGGGCTCTCCAGGAGGCCCTCGGCGAGACAGCGCTGGACCTCGACGGCCTCGTACTGGTAGCCGCCGCCGACCAGCTCGTCGGTGATCGTCTCCGGCTCGGCGCCGGCCCGGTGCAGGGTCAGCGAGCCGGGGCGGAAGAACGGCTCGGGCAGGTCGATCCGGCCGGTGGTGCCGGTGACCGAGGCGACCAGCGGGGGCGCCCCGACCATGCCGCAGCTCAGCGTGGCGACCGCGCCCGAGTCGTAGCCGAGGACGATGCCGGTGTTCTCGTCCACCCCCTCCGGGCTCAGCCTGGCCCAGGCCCGGACGTGGTCGGGCACGCCGAGCAGCAGGTGGGCCAGGCTGACCGGGTAGACGCCGAGGTCGAGCAGGGCGCCGCCGCCGAGGGTGCGGGCCCGCATCCGGTGCTCCGGCGGGAACGGCCCGGCCACCCCGAAGTCGGCCCGGACGCCGGTCACCGTGCCGATCGCGCCGTCGGCGACCAGCTCGCGGAGCCGGCGGACGAGCGGGTTCGTCCGCATCCACATGGCCTCCATGAGGAAGACCCCGGCCGCGCGGGCGGTCTCCACCAGCTCGACGCTGGTCGCCAGGTCGAGGGTGAACGGCTTCTCCAGCAGCACCGCCCGGCCGGCCGCGAGGCAGGCCATGGCCGCCTCGTGGTGCGCGGCGTGCGGGGTGGCGACGTAGACGACGTCCAGCTCGTCGTCCGCGGCGAGTTCCGCCCAGGAGGCGTACGCCCGCGGCACGCCGTGCCGGGCCGCGAACCGCTCCGCGCTCTCGGCGGTACGCGAGCCGACCGCCGCGAGTTCGGCGCCCGGGACCAGACGCAGGTCCTCGGCGAAACGGGCGGCGATGTTGCCGGTGGCCAGGATGCCCCATCGAGTCATGCCGGCCACGCTAGCGAAGATCATCCGACGGCGGCGCGGGCGATCCACCCGTCGGGAACTAGGCTCGGCCCATGACGATCGACGCCGACGGCTTCCCCGCACCCCCGGCGCTCGTGGCGCACGCCCGCCGGTTCCGGGCCGAGGGCGGCACCCCGGCGGCGCCCCGGGTCGCGGCCACCGTGCTGCTGCTCCGCCCCGCCGGCGACGACTTCGAGGTGTACCTGATCCGACGGGTCGCCGCGATGGCCTTCGGCGGGATGTACGCCTTCCCCGGCGGCGGGGTCGACCCCTCGGACTCGCAGGCGCACCCGGACTGGGCCGGCCCGACGCCGGCCGGGTGGGGCGAGCGGCTGGGGCTGACCCCAGAGGCCGCCCAGGCGGTCGTCTGTGCCGCCGCCCGGGAGGTGTTCGAGGAGGCCGGCGTCCTGCTCGCCGGCCCCGACGCGCAGACCGTGGTGGGCGACGTGAGCGGTGACGACTGGGAGGCCGACCGGGTGGCGCTGGAGCAGCGCCGGGGCGGCTTCGCGGACCTGCTCGCCCGGCGCGGGCTCACCCTCCGGTCGGACCTGCTGCTGCCGTGGAGCCGGTGGATCACGCCGGAGTTCGAGCCGCGCCGCTTCGACACGTACTTCTTCGTGGCCCTGCTGCCGGAGGGGCAGCGGACCCGGGACGTCTCCGGCGAGGCCGACCACACCCTGTGGGTCCGCCCGGCGGACGCCCTGGCCCGGGCGGAGGCGGGTGAGCTGACCATGCTCCCGCCCACGCTGGTGAGCCTGGCCCAGGTGGCGGCCGGCGGCGACCTGGCCGGCGTCGCCCGCGCGGCGGCGACCCGGGACGCGGCCACCCCGGTCACCCCCCGCCTCGACGTGCCCGACGACGGCGAGCCCCGGTTCGTGCTGGGCTGACTGTGGTCGCTTCGTGCGCGGAGGTCGGCGAGGCTAGGCCACGAAGATGCAGAACGGGTGACCGGACCGGTCCGCGAACACGTACAACGGCTCGTCGGGGTCATCGGTCCGGTCGAGCAGCAGTTCCGCGCCCAGGGCCTCCGCCCGCGCACGCTGCCTCTCCAACTCGGACGCGTTCGAGACCGTGAGGTCGAGGTGCAACTGCATCGGCACGTCGTGCCGGGGCCAGGTGGTCCGAGGCAGGCGATCGACAAGTTGGAAGGCGAGCCGGGCCGCTCCGTCGGAGTCTGTGAGCACGAGCCAGTCCGGGGCGTCGGCCGTCCCGTCCGTCGGTGGTTCGTCACCAGGTCGGTACCGCAGCCCGAGCAGCTGCCGGTAGAACTCGGCAAGCTCTCGTGGGTTCGTGCTGTCGAGCACGGTGTGCAGCAACCGGGGATATTCGGACATGCCCGTCCTCCGCATCGACCGTAGGCGTTTCCCGACTCTAGAGCAGAACCCGGGGCGCTGCCGGGCTTGCCGCAGCGTGGGCCCGGGAAGGGAAGGGCCCCTTCCCGGGAGAGCGGGAAGGGGCCACTGCCTCGCCGCTCAGCCGAAGCGGCCGGTGATGTAGTCCTCGGTCTTCTTCACGCCGGGGTTGCTGAAGATCTTCTGCGTGTTGTCGTACTCGATGAGGCGACCCGGGTCGCCGGTCTTCTCGATCGAGAAGAAGGCGGTCCGGTCCGAGACGCGGGCGGCCTGCTGCATGTTGTGCGTGACGATGATGATGGTGAACTTGTCCTTGAGCTGGAACATCAGGTCCTCGATGGCCAGCGTGGAGATCGGGTCGAGCGCCGAGCAGGGCTCGTCCATCAGCACCACCTGCGGCTCGACGGCGATCGTCCGGGCGATGCAGAGCCGCTGCTGCTGACCGCCGGAGAGGCCGGCGCCGGGCTTGCCGAGCCGGTCCTTCACCTCGTCCCAGAGGTTGGCCGAGCGCAGCGCCCGCTCGGCCGCCTCGTCCAGGATCGACTTCCTGCGGACGCCGTTGAGCCGCAGCCCGGCGACCACGTTCTCGAAGATGCTCATGGTGGGGAACGGGTTCGGCCGCTGGAAGACCATGCCGATCATGCGCCGGACGGCGGTGACGTCCACGTCCCGGTCGTAGATGTCCTGGTCGTCGATGGTGAGGCTGCCCTCGACCCGGGCGCCGGGGAGCACCTCGTGCATCCGGTTGATCGACCGCAGGAAGGTGGACTTGCCGCAGCCGGACGGGCCGATCAGGGCGGTCACCGTCTTCGGCTCGACCGTCAGGTTGATGTTCTCGATCGCCTTGAAGGCGCCGTAGTAGGCGGTGACGTTCGAGGCTTCGATGCGCTTGGCCATGGTGGTGGTACCTCCGGGGTTCATCGGCCGAGCCGGTTGCGACGGGCCAGCAGCTTCGCCGCGACGGTCAGGATCAGCACGAGGGCGACCAGGGTGAGTGCCGCGGTCCACGCCCGCGCCGGCGCGTACCGTGACGCGTCACCGGCCTGCTGGTAGACGAAGAGGGCCAGCGACGACTGGTTGTTCTCGAACGGGTTGAAGTTGATCGCCGCGCCGCCGCCGGCGACGAGCAGCACCGGGGCGGTCTCGCCGGCCGCGCGGGCGATGGCGAGCATGACGCCGGTGACGATGCCCGGCAGGGCGGTCGGCAGCACGACCCGCAGGATGGTCTTCCACTTCGGCACGCCGAGGGCGTACGCCCCCTCGCGCAGCGGCGCCGGGACGAGACGCAGCATCTCCTCGGTGGAGCGGACCACGGTGGGCAGCATCAGCACGCTCAGCGCGAGCGCGGCGGCGAAGCCGGAGAAGCTGGGCCGCCCGTCGTTGAACCACGGCGAGACGATCAGCACCCAGAACGCCAGCACGAACAGGCCGGCGACGATCGACGGGATGCCCGTCATCACGTCCACGAAGAACCGGATCGTGAGGGCGAACCGCCCCCGGCCGTACTCGACGATGTAGATCGCGCAGAGGATGCCGAGCGGGACGGTGATCAGGGCGGCGATGCCGACCTGCTGGAGCGTGCCGACGATCGCGTGGTACGCGCCGCCGTTCGGGTCCCGCGCGCCGATGTTGTTCATCGAGGTGAGGAAGAAGTCGGCGTCCAGGCGTTCCGCGCCCTTGCTGACCAGGGTCCAGACCACCGACGCCAGCGGCAGGACGGCCAGCACGAACGCGGAGTGGATCAGCGCGCTCCAGGTGCGGTTGCGGGCGGACCGCCGCCCCTCGACGCGGTTCGCGGCGGCGAACAGGCCGGCCAGGTAGAGCAGCGCGCCGAGGACCACGACCAGCACGGGGCCGCCCGTGTCGGTGCCGTACACGAACGCGGCGGCGACCAGCAGGGCGGCTGCCGCGATGGCCGGCGCGGCGTACTTCGGCAGGCGCCGGGCCCGCAGCGTGGGCGGCTGGGCCGGCGGGCGGGTCCGGTGCGATGCAACAGTGGTCATGCGGCCGACTCCGTGAACTCCCGGCGGCGGTGGATGATCGCCCGCGCCGTGATGTTGACGATCAGCGTGATGGCGAAGAGCACGAGGCCCGAGGCGATCAGCGCGCCCCGACCCGTGTCGTTCGCCTCGCCGAACGTGTTGGCGATGTTGGCGGCGATGGTGTTGCCGCCGCTCTCGATGAGGTTGAACGAGATGCCGAAGGTGATGCCGAGGGTCATCGCCAGGGCGATGGTCTCGCCGAGCGCCCGGCCCAGGCCGAGCATCACGGCGGCGACGATGCCGGGGCGGCCGTACGGCAGCACCGCGGTGCGGATCATCTCCCAGCGGGTGGCACCGAGGGCGAGGGCGGCCTCCTCGTTGGCGGTCGGGGTCTGCAGGAACACCTCGCGGGAGAGCGAGGTGATGATCGGCAGCACCATGATCGCCAGGACCAGCGCGCCCAGCATGATGGACTTCCCGAACGGGCCGTCGCCCCCGAAGATCGGGATCCAGCCGAAGTACGTGTTCAGCCAGGCGGAGAAGTCCCGCACCGGGTTGATGAAGACGTCGCGGCCCCAGAGGCCGAAGACCACGCTCGGCACCGCGGCCAGCAGGTCGATCAGGAAGCCCAGCGTGGTGCCGAGCCGGCGCGGCGCGTAGTGGGACAGGTAGAGGGCGATGCCCAGGGCCACCGGCACCGCGATGAGCAGGGCCAGCGCGGAGCTGAGCACGGTGCCGAAGGCGAGCGCCCCGATGCCGAACTTCGGCTCCGCGTCGTTCGGGAACCAGCCCTCGAAGGTCCAGAAGCTCTCGGTGTTGGCCCGTAGCGCCGGCACCGCCTTGGCGACCAGGAAGACCGCGATCGCCGCGATGACGACCAGGACGGCGGTGCCGGCGGCGAGGGTGAGGGCGCGGAAGGCCCGTTCGGCGCCGAACGCGCGGGCCCGGGGCAGCGCGCCGCCGCCGCCCAAGCCGGCTCCGCCCGGGGTACGGGTGCTGACTGGTGCCTCGGCCAGACGCGCCGAGGCACCGGCGGGCCGGTCGTGACCTTCGGTCACGCGCGTCCCGCCGGTGCCGGCGTGGGCCGAGCGGTGAGGGGTTTCACCCATCTGCTCGCTCGCTTCGCGTTGAGGTGGTGGTGACGGTGTCGATGCGGACGGCTCAGGCGAGGTTCTTGACCGCGGCCTCGACCTTGGCGCGGACCGACTCGGGCAGCGGGGCGTAGCCCAGCTCGGTCAGGTCGGCCTGGCCCTCGGTGCTGGCGGCGTGGCCGAGGAAGCCCTTGACCAGCGGGAGCTTGTCGGCGGCGAGGCCCTTGGTGCAGACGATCTCGTAGGTCACCAGGACGATCGGGTAGGCCCCGGCCTCCTTGGTGTTGTAGTCGATCTTCATCTTCAGGTCGTCGCCCTGGCCGACCACCTCGGCGCCGGCGATGGTCTTGCCGGCCGACTCGGCGGTCAGCTCGGCGAACTCACCCGCGCCGTTGCCGACCTTCGCGGTCTTCAGGCCGCCGTTCTCGGCGTACGACCACTCGACGTAGCCGATGGTGCCGTCCTGGCCCTTGATCGCGCTGGCCACGCCGTCGGACTTCGCCGCGCCGGTGCCGCCCGGGGCCTTCCACTCCTTGGCCTTGCCGAAGGTCCAGTCGGACGCGGCGGTCTTGGCGAGAAAGTCGGTGAAGTTGTCGGTGGTGCCGGAGGAGTCCGAGCGGTGCACCGCGTTGATGGCGGTCGACGGCAGCTTGGCGTCCGGGTTGTCGGCCTTGATCGCCGGGTCGTCCCACTTGGTCACCTTGCCGGCGAAGATCTTCGCCAGGGTGGCCGGCTTGAGCTGGAGGTTGTCCACGCCGCTGACGTTGTAGGCGATGGCGACCGGGCCGATCACCATCGGCAGGTTGATCGCGGCGCCGCCGACGCACTTGGCGTTGGCCTGCGGCTGCTCCTCCTCCTTCAGAGCGGAGTCCGAGCCGGCGAAGTCGGCGGTGCCGGCGATGAAGGCCTGGATGCCGGCGCCCGAGCCGGAGGGCTCGTAGTTGATCTTGGCGCCCGAGCACTTCTGCTGGTATGCCTTGATCCACTCGTCCATCGCGTTCTTCTGCGCCGACGAGCCCTGGGCGTTCAGCGTGCCGGTGGCGCAGTCGGCGGCGGCCGACCCGGAGGCGGAGGCGCTGCTCGCGGGCTCGTTGTTGTCCGAGCCGCATGCGCTGAGAGCGAGCGTCGCGGTAAGAGCGAGGCAGGCGAGAGTGCCGTGCCGCTGGAGCTTCACCTGAGGGGTTTCCCTTCACGTCTGACTTCGCACCCGGATTGGGGCCCGGGGTGCCGGCGCTGACCGGCTGATCCAAAAGTTAGGAGCGCCAGGTAGCCGGTTCGCCGGTCAGAAGTGAACGGGGGGTGAACAGGTGCGGCAGCGCAGATGACCGCTCGCTGAGGGTGAGTTGTCCGTTAAGTGAACTCGGATGCCCCTGTCGGAAGTATGGGGATTTTCCCGGTAGGGCGTCATCTCCCGGATGCGTCGCCGTCATCCGACGGTGACCCGTGCCGGGCGGCACGCGCGGGCCCGGGCCGCCGCGACCCGGGCCCGCGCCGGCGTCAGGCCGACTGGTAGTTGACGTGCGCCGACCAGCGGGCGAAGCCGAGCCGCTCGTAGAGCGCGACCGCGGCGGTGTTCGACTCGTCGACGTAGAGCATGACCCGGTCCAGGTCCCGCCGGTCCCGCAGGTACGCCAGCCCGGCCGCGGTCAGCGCCCGGCCCAGCCCGCCGCGGTGGGCCGACGGGTCCACGCCGAGGACGTAGACCTCGCCGATCCGGGCCGAGCCGGCCCGCTCGTGGACCTTCGTCCAGTGGAAGCCGAGCAGCCGACCGGTGGACCCGTCGACGGCGAGCAGGAAGCCCTCCGGGTCGAACCACGGCTCGGCGAGGCGTACCCGCAGGTCGGCGGGGGACCAGCGACCCTGTTCCGGGTGCTCGGCGAAGGCTCGCGCGTTGAGCGCCAGCCACTCCTCGTCGTCGGCGCCGGGCCGGAACGCGCGCAGCGTCACCCCGTCCGGCAACGGGTGGTCGGGGATCGGGGCGGTCAGCGGCCGGCGCAGCTGCCAGAGCACCCGCGCCCGGCGCAGGCCCAGGTCGACGGCGAGCGCGGCGGCCGAGGGGTGGTCGCCGTGCGCCCACACCCGCAGTGGGCCGTCGGCCGCCGCCAGGACGCCCCGGGCCAGCGCCCGACCCGCCCCGCGCCGCCGGTACGCCGGGTGCACCACCAGTTCCACCCCGACCCCCGCGCCCGGGTCGGTGGTGTCCAGGTGCGCGTACCCGGTCAGTGTGCCGTCGTCCGCACGGGTGGTCAGGTGCACCGCGGGTGCGTCCGGGTCGCGGAGCCGGAGCAGGACGTGCTCGTCGAACGGGTCCGCCCCGTCCGCGTCGCCGGCGACCCGTGCGAGGGTCGTCACGTCGGCGATCTCTGTGGGGCTGAGGCGCTCGGCCCGGGTCACCCGGCCGCTGCTCGCTTCGGGGTTGCTCATGACGTCACCGTAGTCGGGTCGACCCCCGGCGCCGCCGCGCTCGGTCGGCCGCCGGGCGGTACGGCGGTCGTCGCCCGGCCGGCCCCCCGTGTCGAACCGTCCGCCAACCGGCTCACGTCGCCCCGTCGGGCAGCGCCTCCACCTGGAACCGGCTGGTCAGGGCCGGCAGGATGCGGTGCAACGCGTCCACGGTGCCCTGCCGGTCGCCGCCGGCGTCGTGCAGCAGCACGACCGAGCCGGGTACGACGTCCGCCACGACCGTCGCCGCGATCGGGCCGGCTCCCGGCACCTCCCAGTCCGCCGGGTCCACCGTCCAGTGCAGCGGCGTCATGCCGAGCTCCTGGGACACCGACACCACCTGGCCCGTCCAGGCGCCACCGGGCTGCCGGTAGTACGCGATCCGCGCGTCGGGCACCGCCGCCCGGATGGCCGCGCTGGTGCGCAGCAGGTCCGCCCGGATGGCGGCCGGCGACCGTTGGCCGAGGGTGACGTCGTGGTTCCAGCTGTGGTTGCACAGGGTGTGCCCGTCGGCCGCGATGGCCCGGATCAGGTCCGGGTGGCTCTGCGCGTTCTCACCGACCACGCAGAAGGTGGCCCGCACCCGGTGCTCGCGGAGCAGGGCGAGCACCTGCGGGGTGTACTGCGGGTCCGGCCCGTCGTCGAAGGTCAGCGCGACCAGCGAGGTGCCGCTGGTGGTCTGCGTGCCGAACGGCCCGTCGGTCGGGCCCGGCGACGGCGTGCCGTCGGGGCCGGGGCCGCCGTCCTGCCCGGCCTCCGTCGGGCCGCTGCTCGGGTCGCCCTCCTTCGTGGGGCGGGGAGTGTCGCTCGCCGGTGGTTGGTCGGCGTAGTGCGGGCCGGTGGCACTGGTGGCGACGCGGGACTTCGGCGGGTCGGGGACCAGGCTGCGGCCGAGGGCGTACGCGGAGCCGAGCAGCCCGACGACCACCAGCGCGACGAGACCGATGGTGCGCGCCGCCGAGGGATCCCGGATCAGTGGGCCCGTCCGTGCCGATCCGCCGCCGCCCCCGTGGTTGATGCGCACCCCGCCGCCCCCTTTTTGTCGCAAACCCGGCAGTCAGAATAGAACCGGCGAGATGCTCAAAAAGGGATGTAAGTGAAACCTTCCCCGAAGGAGGGGAAAATCAGACCGGCAGGGGCGCGTGCTCGCTCTCCGGCAGGGAACGGGAGGGCGGTACGACGAACTTGTAGCCCACCTGCCGCACCGTGCCGATCATCGACTCGTACTCGGAGCCGAGCTTGGCGCGCAGCCGCCGGACGTGCACGTCGACGGTGCGGGTGCCGCCGAAGTAGTCGTAGCCCCACACCTCGCGCAGGAGCTGGTCCCGGGTGAACACCCGGCCCGGGTGCTGGGCCAGGAACTTCAGCAGCTCGAACTCCTTGTAGGTGAGGTCGAGCGGCCGGCCCTTGAGTTTCGCGGCGTAGGTGTCCGGGTCGATCGTCAGCTCGCCGGCGCGGATCGAGCCGCCCGCCCCGGCGGTGGCGTTGCTCAGCCGCCCGACGGCGAGGCGCAGCCGGGCCTCCACCTCGGCCGGGCCGGCCGTGGCGAGGATGACGTCGTCGACGCCCCAGTCGGCGTTGAGCGCGATGAGGCCGGCCTCGGTGACCACCGCGACCAGCGGCACCCCGAGCCCGGTGGCGTGCAGCATCCGGCAGGTCGCCCGGGCCTCGCTCAGCTCGGAGCGGGCGTCGACCAGCACCACGTCCGGACTGGGGCCGGCGACCAGCGTGCGGACGTCGCGGGGCGCGGTGCGGACCGAGTGCGGCAGCAGGTCGAGCGCCGGCAGCACTGCGGATGGTTCGCCTGCGCGCGCGGTCACCAGCAGCAGGATCTCCACGATCACCTCCGTCCCGGCGGCCGTCGGCCGCGCGCGACCAGCGCACTCCGCGGCGGGGTGTGGCGCTGATGAACTTGCGTGGGTCCCGGCGTCGCTGACGGGGCGGGTAACGGGTCGAGCGTAACCGATTGCCCCGGTCGCGCCTCCGCGTCCTTTCCCGTTTGCCCGGCTTGCCCGTGATCGTGCCCCAGGTTTTAACGTTGCCGAAACCGTGACCCGCGCGTCGGCCGGCCGGTCTGGCACGATCGGGGCGTGTTTCCCTCCAGCTCGCCCGAGACCGGCCGCGACCAGTGGCCCGACGGGCCCCGCCCCGGGCCGTCCGGCCCCTCCCGTGGCCAGCCGCCGGCGCCGCGCACCGGGCCGGCCC
>NZ_JBFABB010000082.1:0-31549 GCF_040640035.1 Micromonospora sp. NPDC023633
AGGCCAAGCCGCTTCGCGGTCGGCTACGCCGAGCCTGGCCGTCCCGGAGCCGGCCCGGTCGATCGGAGATCGGCCGACACGAGGAGATCCCACCCACCCCTCGGCACCGCGCGCGGGCAAGCCCGCAACCCGGGATCATCCGCCGTCGGCGGCGCGCCCTGCAAAAAATCTTGGGCGGCTCGTTCACGCTCAGACACGGCCGCGCCCACTACTTAACAGGGCCGTGCAGCGGCACGGGCCCCAACGACCAAAGCGAGGTTCAGTGGACGTACTCAGCCGGGGTGGGCTCGCAGCCGCCGCTGTCGCCAGCCTCACCGGGCTGCTGGCACTGTGGATCCGCGCCCGCTGGCGCGTGAGCCAGGAGAAGGCCCGCGGTGACTCGCTTATCGCGATAGCCGAAGCACTACCGGGTGGCGGCCGGCTGCGCGATCAGCGTGCCGACGGGTCCTGCATCACCCTGACCGTGCCGGCGCGCCGCGGAGGCGCGTGATGGACGAGCGGGCGGAGTCAGCAACACCTCCGTCAACGAGGTGGGAGCTGATCGAGGTCAAGCGCTACACCGAGCCCATCCGTCGGTCCTCGGCCTGCGAACGCGCCCCGGAAGTGCAGCATGACGATGAGCAGGCCATCAAGGATGAGTTCACCGACTTCTTCCGCAAGTCGATCAAACCTCTGGTCAAGTTCCTGGCTACGGGTCTCGGCATCTCGACGGCTGACGCCGCCGACGCCGCCCAGGAAGCGATGCGCGAAGCCCATCGGAAGTGGCGCACGATCAACAACCCCCACACATGGATCAGGACCGTCGCCTCACGCAAGGCCATCCGTAAGCTCATCAACCCGGCAGAGGTGCTCACCGACGACGTGGCAACACTCAACCCGCTGCTGCGCATGCCACCCGATCAGGTTGTTCTTTGGGAGGAGCAGCAGAAGGTGCTCCGGCTCTTGAGCACGCTGCCTCCGCGGCAGCGTCAGGTGATGGCCTGGACGCTCGACGGCTACGAGCCAGCCGAGATCGCCGAGCAGTTGCGCATGACGCCGGAGGCCGTCAGAAGCAACCTCTACAAGGCCAGGAAGGCCCTCGCCGCGCGCCTGAAGGCCAGCGGGCGGGCCGAGCAGTGACAGAGAGGGCGGGGATGGATAGGCGACTCGACAAGGCCGAGGCGATGCTGCTCGCCGCGGCGAAGAGCTTCGAGGACCAGCTCGACGAGGTCTTGGACGTCGAGGCTGGTCTGCGGGACATCCTGCTGGAGGACCAGTACCACCAGATGGACGACCAGCTCGATGACGTGATCGATGTCGAGGCAGGTCTCGCGGCCGTGCTCGGCGATGGGGATGGGGACCGCGCAGGGACGGAGCGAACGCAGATCAGCTGGACGACCTACAACTGCGATCACATCATCAAGGTGACTTTCGATCCCGAATGCAGGGTGTCACCGCAGCTAGACACGCTCGAGCGGGTACGGCTGCTGGCGGACCGGATGTTCAGCACGCTCATGGAGGTTCAGCTCGCACGACCGAGCCACGAACAGGCCTTCGCCATCAAGCGGGAGATGAATCAGGCAGAGCGTCGTGCTCGGGCGTTCCGCGCCCTCCCCGGTGTCATCGAGGCCAAGTTGGTGGACAGAGAGGACGCTGTTGGGATCGTGCGCAGCACGGCGGAAGCCTTCATGAATCTGCACACAGCGCTCAAGCAGCTGCACGGCAAGAGCAGCTTCCCGATCGAGAGGGTAAAGACCGAGGTCTTCAAGCGGGGTGTCGAGGCGAGTCGTCTGCAAGAGCCCGTCGCGCGTCTATTCGATCCGTCGGACGACGTGGTCGACGCGCTTCTGTGAGCGGCCGGGTCGGGACACGCCCGACCCGGCCGATCCGCGCTACCGGGCGGCGCGCACCTTGGTGACGTCCCGTTCGATGGTCGCCGAGTAGGTGTCGGAGTTGTCCCGCTCGGCAGCCCACTCCTCGAACTCGCTGGTGCACTCCTACAGCGTGTCGACGGTGCGGCGGCGAGATCGCGCTGCTGGGCGTCGTGGTGGGTGAGTCCGGCCAGTGCGGGCCAGGAACCTACTCATGCCACTGCCATCGTGTCGCTCGACGAGGCGTCCGTCGACGATGATGTCAGCGCTCACGTAATTCCTTCCTGGAAGCCGTGATCCGCTCGTGCAGATCCCCGGCACGCGTTCGTCGCGGACTATGCGGCCGTTCGTGGTGCTCGCGGAGGGGATCTACCAAGTTCGGAGCCGGTCGCATTACATGAGCCCACGCGTGAGCCGGCCCTTGCGGACGGTTACCTCTGACTCCTCGCCTGTCGCTCGCGCTTGCGGGTGCTCCGGATGGCGGTGATCAGCCGCGCGGTCAGGTCCGGCCACGCTGGCCAGCCGTCGACGTGATGATCGTTACCGAGGTAACCGAGTTCTGCCAGCCGGACCCATACCTGGGCGACCGGCCGGGGGTCATGCTCGTTTGGCCACGAGAGCATGGTGAGGAGATTATCGGCGACTCGCTCCCGAAGTGGGGCCTGCGCGGATGCGGGACCATCAAGGAGCGCCAAGCCGCAGCGCGCGGCCGCTGCTCTTACCTGCTTGTCGTTCAGTAGGGAAAGGGCGCTCGTGAGTATGTGCATCAGGTCGGCTACCAAATCGGCGGACGCGTCGGGATCCGTGGTGAGTCGATCGAGTAGCAGGCGGGCATAGTAAGGCCGCTCGTCGTCTTTCAATGCCCGGCTTGTCACTACTAGGGCGCATCGCATGTAGGTCCGATGCCGTTCATCGCTGGTCGGCTCGCGGGTCGGCAGCAGCCAGGCGTCCAGCAGCGCGTGCGCGGCGGAGCCGTACTCGCCGTCGTCGAACCCGAGAAACGCGTTAACTGTCGAGCCAAGGTAATCAAGCAGCGGCGCGATCGTATGCAGGACGACGTCATCCAGGTTACCGCACTGCAGGTATCCCTTACGGGACAACACCGCCGGGCTGTGCTGCCCGTAGACATCAATGCGGTGATCGGGGATAGCCAATCCATACGTCCAGGCCGGGTCGATTGGTGGTGGCTTGATTTCGCTAGTAGCCAGCTCAAGCTGTAAGTCCCGCAGATCGCCTTCCCACATCCGGTGAAGCCTGAGGCTTGCTCCGATCCCGGACCAATCCTCACTGCTGAGCTGTGAGCGCCAGAGCAGGGCTTCTCGGTGCCAGTGGTCCACACGTTGGGTGGTCGGGCCGAAAAGCTGTGCCGCGGTCAGTTTCCTGGCCAGGCAGACGGCCAGTAGCACGAGGTTTGCGCTATACGCTGCGTGCCGGGTGGTCAGAGGCAGTCGGCGGGGTTGGTAGCCCTCGTGGGTGCGAGGTGGCCGCGGGTCGTGGGCTGTTTGGAACAATCGGATCACCAGATCGGTCTGATTGCTCCGCTGGGCCGCTGTCATCGCGTCTGCTCGCTCGCTGAGGAAGCTAAGGATTGGTGCGCGACTCGAAAGTGGCGCGAATGACAGCAGCGCGTGTAGCCGGTCGTCGTCGGCTTGGCCAGGACTAGTCGCGAACGCCGTCGCGGCTTGCCGAGCGGCGACCTCGTGCAGTGCCAACCAGACGAGCCAGGCCACCAGGAACTCGCCGAAGGTTGCGTGCAGGAACTCATACGTCCTCAGCTCGGCGCCGTCACGGGTGGCCTGTGAGCGGTGAATGAAGAAGAACCGGCCGAGCGCACTCTCGGCCGCGCCGAGGGGCGCGCGCAGGTCTCGAGGGTCAGCCGCCGGTGGCCGGCCGAACAAGGCCGCCAAGTCGGCCTCCAGTTCCGTTTCGGTGATCCATTGAGTGCCCCGGTTGAACATGGCAAGGCCCACCACCGCTAGCCTGTGCAGCTCCTCATCTATGGCCCGGTTGAGGTCTCGTTCGCTAAGTGAAGGGCGGTGCTTGGTCACTTCTCGCGCCGCAAAGTTACGCACCAGCCGCTCGTACAGCTCTCCCCGGCCTAGGTCTCCAGCGAGCCGCTGCAGCGCATTGTCGTCTGCGTCGTAGAGGGCGAGCATGAGTAGTAGCAACGGTTGGCTGGCCAGGTCGCGGTGCCGCAGGACCGCCGCTGCTGGCAGCGGTTCAAGGCCGCGATCGGTCAAGTGGTTCGTGTTGGTGGAGTTCCAGATAGTCAGCCATGCCGCAACACGGTTGTCGTTGAACGGCTCCAGCCGCAGCGCGACCGTGTCCTCGGGCGGTCGCGCGCGATCCGCGACGCTGGTGCGGCTGGTTACCACAACGGCCAGCGGCCGGCCCTGGTCGGCCTCTCGACGCTGGAATCGGGCGATGTTCACCAGGTAGTCGGTTTGGCTGACCCCGGTTGCCTGGAGCAGCTCGTCGAACCCGTCCAGCATCACCACCGGTAGTGCGTCTGGGGCCGACCGGACCAGTGCTGGCCAGTCAAGCCGCTCGCCGGTGGTCGCCTTGATCGCACGCTCGATCTGATCCTGCAGCTCAGCGTCCGCTGGGACCTCGCGCAGTACCACCCGGATCGGCAAGAAGTCGGCTGCTGGCAGCCTCGCCGCCAGCACCTTGGTGAGCACAGACTTCCCGGACCCGGGTTGGCCGAGGACAAGCAGCGGCGCGACAGTCGCCTCTGGCGAGGTCAAATGACCGGCAATGAACTCCTCTAGGTCGTTCCGGAGCGGCTGTTGATTCCACCACTGCTCCTCGCTCGCCCGAACGTCCGGGTCCACCTTCGCGGCCCGGAATGAGGGCTCGACGTATGCCTGCGCCAGCGTGGGGATCTGTAATCCCCGGGGGGCGTCAGTCGACTCCACGATGGGCCGGTCCAGGGCCGCCCGATAGGCGTTGGCCAGTCCCGCGCGGCGCTCGTCGGGTACTCGCCCGGTGGAGATGTCGTTGAGTAACCGGTGTAGCGAGGACAGCGCGGAACCAAGATCACGTACCTCCGCTCGGGTGGCAGCGTGATCCCGGCTAGCCGACCACAGTGCCACCTCGGGGAAGTCGACGGCGAGCTGCCGGACAAGCTCGGCGTACCGCTCAACGGCCAACATGGGCAGGTTGCTGAGCACGGCGCTGGTACGCAGCTCCGCGCCCTCGCTTTGCAGATCCCCGATGTGCAGGCCTCTGATGAAAGCGTGCATTCTCCCCGAAAGCCCGCTGTAGTAGTGCATCAGACGCTCGCGGAACCACTCGTCGGGCTCATATGGCTGCGGCAACGGCACCGGCATGGCCAGACCCGACTCGGCGACGTGGGCCATCACCGCAGCGTTCGTCCCCAGCGCCACCTGCTCCGGGCGAGACAGGGCCAAATCCGTGAAGCGGAACGGCAGATCCGCTGCCGCCAGCTTCTCGAAGTACGCGGTCACCACCAGCACCGAGTGCGCAGCCTCGATCCGTTGAGTCCGGCCGTACCGTGACAGACCACTGCGCCGCTCAGTAAGCCCTCGCACGAGCTCATGACCGAGCCGGACGAACTCCGCCTTCGCGTCGAACCATGCGAGTACCGCCGGAAAGACCGGTGCCGCGCTCAGCATCAAACCCCCAGTGACGCGGTCCAAGGCCGTGACTACCGGGCTGTTCCGCCCACCAAGCAGCACCGCGGCGTCCGCGTAACTCAAGGTCTTGGCCATGCGACGGCTCCTGGGAGTGGAGGGATTGGCGCCGTTCATCATGGTGCACTGATGGCGGGCTGCACACCTACTGCCCCCACCCGGCCCCGTATGCGAAGGCGGGGAGCGGGCCAAGCAGTTAGCTGTCCACTCCCCGCCCTGCCGTTCCAGCAAGAGCCCCCGCAGCTCTACCGGTCAGGCGGCCCCAGCCGTGATCAGGACAGCGACCCAACCACAGGCATCCAGCCGGCCGAACTCATCCAGGCCACCTGCGGTTTACGCTGTAGGCATGGACCCCGACCCGCTCCGCGCGCAGCTCACGGCGCCGGACGGCGAGTGGCGAGCGCAGGTGGTGGAGCGGTTCAACACGGTGCGCGGGTTCGTGCGGATGCTGTGTGAGGTGATCGACTTCGGGGCGACCGCGGAGGCGGTGCGGGTGGTCAACGCGATGAGGGCCCTGCCGAAACTCATCGACGCCGGGGAGACCGTCCGGGTGCCCAAAGGCTGGTTGGACGCCCGGAAGGTCGACATCGGCCTGGTACCCCGGGGCTGGTGGGACCAACTGGTGTTTCCCTCAGACCGGCCCGAGGGCTGCGTGGACCGCAACGCCTACGTGTTCTGCGTGCTGGAGCTGTTCCACACCGGGCTGAAGCGCCGCGACATCTTCGCCCGGGTCTCCGACCGGTTCGCCGACCCGCGGGCGAGGCTGCTGTCCGATGACGGCTGGGACGCGGTGAAGGGACCGGTCCTGTCGGCGTTGCTGTTGTCGGAGGACCCCGCCGTGCTGTTGGAGGCTCACGCCGCGGAGTTGGATGAGGCGTGGCGAACGACCGCGGCCGGGTTGGACGGCAACGACAGCCTCACCGTGGACGCCGGCGGGCGGCTGCACCTGGGCAAGGACGACGCGTTGGACGACCCGTCGAGCCTGGTCGACCTCCGTAAACGCCTGGAGAGCATGATCCCCCGGGTCGACCTGTCCGAGCAGGTCCTGGAGGTGATGAGCTGGCACCCTGGCTTCCCGGCGGCGTTCACCTCAGTGACCGGCGGCCGGGCCAGGCTGGCGGACCTGCACGTCTCGGTGGCGGCGCTGCTGACGGCGCACTCGCTCAACGTCGGCCTGCCCCCGGTGATCGACCCGGACATCCCGGCGTTGACCCGTGGCCGGCTGGCCCACGTCGACCAGCACTACCTGCGGCCCGACACCTACGCGGCGGCCAACGCCGTGCTCATCGACGCCCAAGGCGATATCGACCTGGCGCGGGCATGGGGTGGCGGCATGGTCGCCGCGGTCGACGGGGTCCGGTTCGTGGTGCCGGTACGCAGCATCGACGCCCGACCCAGCCCGAAGTACTTCGCCCGCAAGAAGGGCGTGACCTGGCTCAACATGATCAACGACCAGCGGATCGGGCTCGCCGGCCGGGTCGTGTCCGGCGCGGCGAAAGACACCCTGCACTTCGTGGACCTGGTGTTCAACCCCGACAGCGACCGCCGCCCGGAAGTCCTGATCACCGACCAGGGCTCCTACTCCGACATCGTGTTCGCCATCGTCACTCTGCTCGGGTTCGACTACCGGCCGGTGCTGGCCGACCTGCCCGACGCGAAATTGTGGCGAATCAACCGGGGGGCGGACTACGCCGCCCTGGACCGAGCCGCCCGCGGACGAATCGACCTTGAGAAGATCACCCGGCACTGGCCCGACATCCTGCGGATCATCTGCTCGATCCACACCCGCACCGTGTCCGCCCACGACGTGATCCGCATGCTGCAACGCGACGGACGGCCCACCCAGCTCGGCGAGGCTTTCGCCATGTACGGGCGGATCTTCAAAACCCTGCACGTGCTTACCTTCGTCGACGACCCCGCCTACCGCCGCGAGATGAAGGCCATGCGCAACCTCAACGAGGGCCGCCACGACCTGGCCCGGCACATCTTCCACGGTCGTAAGGGCGAGCTGCACCAGGCGTACCGCACCGGGCAGGAAGACCAACTCGGCGCGCTCGGACTCGTCCTGAACTGCGTGACCCTGTGGAACACGGTCTACCTGGACCGGGCCCTGGCCGAACTACGCGCTCAGGGCTATCCGGTGCTCGACGACGATGTAGCTCGCCTATCTGCCTACATGCGCCGTCACATCAACGTCCACGGCCACTACTCGTTCCGGCTCCCGGACCTCGGCGGTGCCTGGCGTCCACTGCGTGACCCCGATCAGGCCGACCCCGACGACGGCTGATCCGCGCCATAAATGCCGAAAGTCGCCCAAAAGGCGGCCCGGCGCTTGGGTAGCTGTCCCAGCCCGCCAAGCAACTTATCTTGGCGTTAAGGGCCAGCACCGGAACGGCCCGAGAGCGAGCTGCTCTCGGGCCGTTCCGGTGGTGTGTCAGGGGCTGAAGTTACTGATCTGGTCCGGTGACGACGCAGTACACGTTCGCCTGGCGGTATTCGGTGCCTGACGGATCGATCTGGCCGTCGACGTCGACGTCGACGTGGTTGCGCCAGGAGATCAGTTCGCCTGTCGAATCGCAGGTTCGGCGCGCCGTCGTTCGGTTGTTGCTGTCCGACTTGGGCTTGAGCTGCACCGTCTCCGAACATGCCTTACGGCGGTATGTGCCGTCTGTGTAGTACTCGTAGAGGCAGTTCTTGACGTGGGCGGTGGCTGCGGTGCAGTCGCCCTTGTCCCACTGCCCGTGCCCAGAGACATCTGGCGTTGACCAGTGAGGATTGTCCGGCAGGGTGACGGGCGTGCACCCGATCGCCGCTGTCTCGTTCCCGCCGTCCTGTAGCCCGTTCGTCGCCGGATCGATCTCCCGGCCCTGCTCGTCGACGTACCGCGCGTGGTCTGCGAGACCAGGCGGTTCGAGACCTGGGACGGCCTCGGCGTAGGAGACAACATGGTCGGGCTGGACACGGGGCTGCGCGGCTGCCGGCGAGGCGAAACTCATGCCTGCGAACGCCACACTTGCCGCGACCGCGACCCGCATAAGCGTCGTTGCGTACTGCGTCACTGTTCCTCCCCTGTGGTTGGTGACCTACCGATAGGCGGGTGGGCGCTCGCTGGGCATGGCCTGGACCACGTCAAGGCCGAAGGTGCTCAGTAGCGTGTCGACGGCGCTCCGATCAGCGCCTATCCCTGCCCAGTGAGTGTCGACATCACTGGTGAAACACCAACGGCGATCGGCCGGCCAGACGAAGGCGGGGACCACAGCGGAGTCGCCGTCGAACGGCCCGTCGTGGCCTTCGACGTAGTCCGCGAGACGGCCGGTGAACAGGACGTACCGGCGGTGCGGAACGGTGACCATCGGGCCGTGCCGTTCGGTCGCGGACAGGGCACTTCCGGCGGCGCCTTCCCAGACGCAGAAGAAGCACTGGTCAGGCGTTGTCGTGAATTCCGCGAGGACGTGCAGCGCACGTCGTGCCTGCGGCGTCCACAACTCGCGGTCGGCCGGAATATCGGCGTCGGTCTCGCGCTGATCGGGCGAGGTGGGATCGGGGATGTACCGCAGGCGGACGTACGCCTCGTAGCCGGAGGGCCCGAAGGTGATCAGCTGCTCCGCCGGAGTCCGCGACGTCGCGAGCCAGGCCGCTGCGGCCGTGTCCGCCGTATACCTCAGAACCATCTCTCGCGGCCCCCGTCGTCGTTGACGCGCGCAGTGCTACCGCCGCTTTAGCACCTTCCGTCGCTGACGGCACCTTCCGTGCGTGCACGCCTACAATAGGTAATGCACTCACCGTCGGCCTGCGATACGGCCATTTGTATGGCCGACATGCCCAGGCTGAACCTCTGGGGGCGATCGCCTGGTTTAAATAAGCTGTGCGCCCAGATCAGACCGATCCCGACGACGATTGATCCGCACCGTCGTCGGGTTGCAGCGCCCGGTACAGCGTGGAGCGGCCCACGCCCAGGTGCGCGGCGATGGCGGTCACGGACTCGCCGCGGGCCAACCGGGCTCGGGCGACGTCGAGCTGGTCGGCGTTGACGGCGACCGGACGGCCGCCGCGTCGGCCTTGCGCGGCGGCCGCCCGTAGCCCATCGAGGGTGCGTTCGCGGATCAGTTCGCGTTCGAGCTCGGCGGCCAGGGCGGCGACGGCGAACAGCAGCCGGTCGGCGATGGTGGCGCCATCGGGACGATGCACGCCGGCGCACACCCCGGTCAAGATCTCCAACACGACGCCCCGGGCGTGCAGCTCGTCCTCGACGAAGACCAGCAGCTCCTTCATCGACCGGGCCACCCGGTCCGGCTTGTAGACCACCAGGGTGTCACCGGGCTGGAGCCGCTCCAGGGTGGCGCGCAGCTTCGGCCGCTCACCGCGGGTGCTCGCAGTCTCGGCCACCACCTCCCGGCAGTCCGCGGCAGCGAGGGCATCGAGCTGCGCCTGGTGATCCTGGCCGCGGGTCGAGACGCGGGCATAGCCGACGCGGATCCGGTTGTGTGGCCGCGCGGCGCCGGCCGGCAGCGCAGTGGGGGCGGTTGCCATGCGCTAAGCATGGTCCCGAAAACGTCCCACAACCTCACTGGCGACACGCCGGTTTGGGGACGGGTTTCGGGACTGGGCGACCTGCGGAAACAGGGGCGGCGCATGACCCGCGACGGCTCGTCCCGGAAACCCTCGTTTCCGGGACGGGTCAACCCGAACCAAGATCACCCTTAGCGTGACTTTCCCGAACGTTGGTCCTCACGAGCCAGGCCGGCGCAGCCCGGCCGCCGAGGCCGCGCTCGCCGCGATCCGCGCCCGCACCTCCGGACACCTGCGCCGCGCCGACCGGACTGCGCTGCTCCACACCGGAGCCGAGTGCGACTGGCCCGAGGTCGCGCAGCCCGGCGCGGGCGCTCCCCTCGGAGACTGACCCCCGGCCGCGCCAGCCCGGGAGCCTCCGTGTTCAGCAGCCCTCCGCGCCTTCACAACCAAAGGCCCTCTTACGGGGGCATGAGCCGAGCCGACTTAGAGCCTTAGAACGGCTCACAACGGGCGTGCTCTGACGACGCCTGCGGCCCGGGCGCCGACTACGAGGACATGTACGGCAACTACCACAAGGTCAAGGGCCACAACGACGGCTGCGGTGGCTGCTCGGGCGCGTACGACCCGGACGAGCCGACGAAGAACGTGCACAACAACCCGCGGGCGTCGGCCGAGGAGCGGGCCGCGGCGGCACGGGCAGCCGCGGAGAAGGAGCGGCAGCGCCGCATCGCCGAGGCCAAGGCGAGGATGCTCAACGTCGCCAAGGCCCTGGGGAAGATCGCGATGGAGGAGCTGGGCATCACCGATGCCCTGGACTGCTTCCTCAAGGGCGACATGGACGGCTGCATAGCCACAGCGGTCAACGTGGTGTCGGCCGCCTTCGGTGGTGCGCTCGGCAAGCTGGCCGCAAGGTACGGCGCGCCATGGAAGTGGGAGAAGGCCGCCGCGCTGGTCAGCCGCGTCAAGGGATTGCTCGTCGATCTGGTCGACAAGGCGAAGGCATTCATCAAGTGCAAGAACAGCTTCGTGCCGGGCACGTTGGTGGTGATGGCCGACGGGTCGCGCAAGCCGATCGAGGACGTCAAGACCGGTGACGTCGTGCTGGTGACCGATCCGGTGACCGGCAAGACGACAGCCAAACCCGTGGTGGCGACCATCATCGGCCAGGGCACCAAGAACCTGGTCGAGGTCACCATCGACCCCGACGGCGACAGCGGTGACGCCACGGAGAGCGTCGTCGCCACGGACAACCACCCGTTCTGGGTGCCGGGGCTCGACGAGTAGGTCGACGCCGCCGATCTGCGGGCTGGCCAGTGGCTGCGCACCTCGGCCGGTACCCATGTGCAGATCAGCGCAACCCGGCAGTGGACGGAGCCGGCGCGGGTCCACAACCTCACGATCGACGACATCCACACGTACTATGTGGTGGCCGGCAACACTCCGGTCCTCGTACACAACTGCGGCGAAGGATATGCTGAGGTGTTTTTCGATGACGTCGAGGGGCACGCATCCATCGCAGTGACGCATGGTGATCGGACCCTGCACACCGAGGCTGGGTCGTGCCCCGGTTTGGACTCGGTTGCCAGCGTTCGGACGAAGGCGCACTCCCCTGGCACTACAGTCATTCGGGTCCCGCTGCCCAATGCAAAGAGGGCGCAACAGGCGCAGGATGCCATGGAGGATTTCAACCTCGGCCCGCACGACAACAATACAAATAATTGCGTTACGTACTGTGCTCGGATTCTCGACGCAGGTGGAGTAAGCGTGCCGGCGAGCGATTCGCAAAATATCGTAGGCTGGCTGGACAACTCCTTGTACCCGCGAAGGAAGTTGTAGTGGGTGCTGAAGGCTGGGGATGGCTTGCGGATCAGCCCGCGAATTGGGAACCCCCGACAGAGCTTCGTGCCCCGACTGCTTCAGTCGCGCTGAATCTTGTAGTACGGATGATCGGCAGTAACATTATCGGCAATGATCTCGTGGAGGCTGCTGCTGAATTCGCTGCTGCCAAGGCGCGCCTAGAACTGTGGATGGGTCACATTGATCCACCGCTGCCACTCCGACGTCAGTTTGAGATTGGGCGGGCAGCCTCCGAAGCGGTGCGTACGATCTACGAATCCTGGATTAAATTCGAATCAGCGCATCGTTCGGCGGGCGGTAAGGTGGCGATGGTTGATGATGAGAGATCGGTGCTGCTCGTGACCATTCGGAAGGCGACCGCAGAACTGGGGCGTATTCCTGAAGGCCGAGGCGAATAGCGGTCGCCTTTCGGTTGTGACGGGGCGAGCGGAGCGATCAGCGGCCCTGCGGTTGGCCGGCGCTCTTCTCGGCAAGAGAAGGTGACCGTCCGGACCTGCTCGCTGTGTCACAGGGGCGCGGCCAGCCGGCCGCGCCCCTGTGACGAAGTATGACTTGCCGGAGCGAGCGTTGGATTCAGCGGAACAGATGCCCTGCCGGATCGAGGAGAAGTTCTGATGGGCGCGCTGCATGGTGCACCATGGGGCGTATTGGGTGCAGGGGCGTAGCCGGAAGGCTGCGCCCCTGCACCATGTCCGTACGTCTTTAGGCGCGCGAGCAGGTGACCCCGTTGAGCGTGAAGCTGGTCGGGGACGAGTACGCCCCGCTCAGCGTGCCCTGATAGCCCGAAGCTGGCCGTGCCGCCCGGGGCGAGCGAGCCGTTCCAGCTGATGTTCCGCGCGGTGACCGTCGACCCGCTCTGGCTCACCGTGGCGTTCCACGCGCTGGTGACCTGCTGCCCGGCCGGCAGGTTGTAGGTCAGCGTCCAGCCGTTGACCGCGCTCGACTCGGTGTTGGTGACCTGCACGTCGGCGGTGAAGCCGTTGCCCCACGCGTTCGGCGTGTACTTCACCGCGCATCCGGCGCCGCCCGGCGG
Organism: Micromonospora sp. NPDC023633; assembly: GCF_040640035.1. NCBI lineage: Bacteria > Bacillati > Actinomycetota > Actinomycetes > Micromonosporales > Micromonosporaceae > Micromonospora > Micromonospora sp. NPDC023633. Next base: position 12,909 of record NZ_JBFABB010000082.1, read on the forward strand.
CGGGGTGGTCGGCGGGGGCGTGGTCGGCGGCGCGGTCGTGGGTGGCGGGTTGGGGTGCCGGTAACGAACGTGTCATCAGCCGCCAAATAGTTGATCTTGCATTTGGGTAGTGCGCGGCTGGTTGCGGGGTGGCCAGGATGATCGCTCGTGAGCAGATCTCCTTTGGACATTGATGACCTTGTCGAGCACTGGACGCTGTTGCCGGACGAGGTGGACCTGGTCGTGCGCCTGCACGAGCCGTCGCGGCTGGTCTTCGCGGTGTGGCTGAAGTTCTACACCCGTCACGGCCGGTTTCCCCGCGGCCGCGGGGAGCTGCACGACGACGCCGTTGGGTTCGTGGCCCGGCAGTTGAAGGTGTCGGCCGGTGACCTGGGCCTGATCGAGTGGTCCGGGCGCACGGCCGAGCGACACCGGGCCGCGATCCGCGGTCATCTGGGGTTCCGGGAGTGCTCGACGGCGGATGCGGAGAAGCTGACCGGGTGGCTGGCCGCGGAGGTGGCGTGCAAGGAGCGCCGCTTCGACCTCGTCCGTGAGGAGCTGCTGGGCGAGTGCCGCCGGGAGCGCATCGAGCCGCCGGCCGAGGCGCGGGTGGAGCGGATCGTGCGCTCGGCGCTGCACCAGGCGGAGGAGGCGCTCTGTATGCAGGTGCAGTCCCGCCTGCCCCCGGAGGTGGTGGACCGGCTGGAAGAGCTGGTCGCAGGCGCGGACGACGGGCCGTCGCTGCTGGCCACGATCAAGTCGGTGCCCGGGTCGGTGAGCCTGGACTCGATGCTGACGGAGATCGACAAGCTGCGCGCGGTCCGGGCGGTCGGCGTCCCGGCCGCCGCGCTGGCGGATGTGGCACCGAAGGTCGTCGCCGGGTGGCGGGCGCGGGCGATGGTGGAGGCCCCGTCGCACCTGGCCCGGCACACCCCGGCGCTGCGCCTGACCATGTTGGCGGCGTTGCTGCGGCTACGGGAACGCGAGATCACCGACGCGTTGGTGGAGCTGCTGATCGCCACGGTGCACCGCATCGACGCCCGGGCGCAGCGCAAGGTCACCAACGAGCTGATCGCCGAGTTCAAGAAGGTCACGGGCAAGGAGAACCTGCTGTTCCGCATCGCGGAGGCGTCGCTGACCGCGCCGGAGTCACGGGTACGTGACGTGGTGTTCCCCGCGGTGGCCGGTGGGGAGCAGACGCTGCGTGATGTGGTGGCGGAGTTCCGCAGCAAGGGCCCGACGTACCGGCGCACGGTGAAGACGTCGATGCGGGCCTCGTACACCAGTCACTACCGCAAGGGCCTGATCCAGCTCCTCGACGTGCTGCAGTTCCGCAGCTCGAACAGCACCCACCGGCCGGTGATCGCCGCCCTGGAGCTCATCGCCCGGTACGCCCGCGGCAGTGTGCAGTACTACCCCGACGGCGAGCAGGTACCGCAGCACCGCGGCCTCACGGGTGACTGGGCGGACCTGGTCGTGAAGGTTGACCAGCGGGGCCGACGCCGGGTGGTGCGGATGGTCTACGAGGTGTGCACGTTTCAGGCGCTGCGGGAGGCGCTGCGTTGTAAGGAGATCTGGGTCGTCGGCGCCGACACCTTCCGCAACCCCGACGAGGACCTGCCCGCCGACTTCGAGTCCCGGCGGGCCGAGCACTACGGCGCCCTGCGCAAACCCCTCGATCCGACGGCCTTCATCGACGGGCTGCGCGCTGAGATGCGCGCCGAGCTGACCGCCCTGCACGACGGCCTTGACGCGGCGCCGTGGCTGAGCGTGAAGGCCCGTCCTGGCGGCGCCGGTATCAAGCTCGAGGCATTGGACGCGTTGCCGGAGCCGACGAATCTGCGCCGGCTCAAACGCGAGATTGAACGGCAGTGGGGCACCGTGGCCCTGATCGACATGCTCAAGGAGGCCGCTCTGCGCACCGGCTGCTTGAGCGCGGCCACCGGCGTCGGCGCCCGCTCCGGCATGGACGCGGCGGTGCTGGCGGAGCGGTTGCTGCTGTGCGTGTACGGCTACGGCACCAACACCGGCATCAAGGCCGCCGCCGCGGGCGATCACGGGCACAGCGAGGACGAGCTGCGCTACGTGCGCCGCAGGTTCCTCAGCGCCGACACCGCCCGGGCGATGGCGGTCGAGATCGCCAACGCCACCTTCGCGGTGCGCTCCGAGCAGGTGTGGGGCACCGGCTCCACCGCGGTGGCATCCGATTCGACGCACTTCGGCGCCTACGACCAGAACATCTTCACCCAGTGGCACTCGCGCTACGGCGGCCGCGGCGTGCTCATCTACTGGCATGTCGAACGTAAGAGCATGGCGATCCACTCGCAGCTGATCTCCTGCACCGCGTCCGAGGTCGCGGCGATGGTCGAGGGTGCGGTGCGGCACGGCACCACGATGCAGGTGGAGGCGAACTACACCGACAGCCACGGCCAGTCCGAGATCGGCTTCGGCATCACCCGGCTGCTCGGCTTCGACCTGCTCCCACGCATCAAGCGGATCAACCACGTCAAGCTCTACCGCTCCGGCCCCGGAGAAGCGTCGGCGTGGCCTGCGCTGGCGCCGGCGATGATGGGCCGGGCGATCCGCTGGGACCTCATCGCTGAGCAGTACGACCAGATGATCAAGTATGCGACGGCGATCCAGACCGGGACCGCGTCGACGGAGGCGATCCTGCGCCGGTTCACCCGCGCGGCGTCGCATCCGACGTATCAGGCGATGCTGGAGGTCGGCCGGGCCGTCAAGACCATCTTCGTGGCGCGGTATCTGCGGGACCGGGACCTGCAACGGGAGATCCATGATGGGCTGAACGTTGCCGAGGGGTGGAACGGCGGCAATCAGGTGCTGTTCTACGGCAAGGGCGGCGACATCGCCACCAACCGCCGCGACGAGCAGGAACTGTCCGTGGCGTGCCTGCATGTGCTGCAGGCCGCCGTCGCGTTCGTCAACACACTGCTGGTGCAGGACGTCCTGGCCGAACCTGCCTGGGCGGATGCGCTCACACCTGAGGATCGGCGGGGGCTGACGCCGCTGTTCTGGACCCACGTGGCCCCGTACGGCGAGGTGAAGCTGAACATGAGCAAGCGCCTGGAGCTACGCGGCGACGCCGCCCCTGCCGCGCCCGCGGCGGCGCAGCACTGAGCGCGGCGGTTGTCGTGGGTTGCGCGGTGCTGAGCCGCCGGCTCGCCGGTCCCGACATCGCCGGAGGCATCGCTGCCTTCCCGACGATGTGCACGACGCTCACCGTGGTCGCCGTGGCCCGCGACGGCGCCGCGGCCGGGGTGCACGCACTCGGCGGACTGGTCCGCAGCCTGCCCTGCTATTTCGCCTTCTGCCTCGTCGTCGCGCTCAGCACCCGGTGGCGGGCATCGCCGGCGTCGGGCTCGGCCTGCTCGCCTGCCTCGTTGTCGCAACATTCACCTGGCGACGAGTTCCGAAAGCCACGACGAACGGCATTTCACGTCATGAGCCGCCCAGCCTGCCGGAACAGATGCCTGGTCGTCTAGCGTTGGCCGCATGCCGTCGCCTGACCGTCTAGCCGCCTTCGCGCTCGCGTCGTTCGTACTGATCGTCATCCCGGGCCCCTCGGTGATTTTCGCGATCAGCCGCGCTCTGGCGTACGGCCGACGGGCCGCGCTGACGACCGTCGTTGGCGGGGCGGTTGGCAGCTTCACCGCGGCCACAGCCGTCGGTTTTGGTATCGGCGCCATCATCCAGACCTCCGCCGTGATCTACACCGCGATCAAGCTTGCCGGTGCCGCATATCTGATCTACCTCGGTGTCCAGGCGATCCGGCACCGTCGGGCGCTGCGGGAGGCATTGGAAACACAGGCGGCCCCGATCGGTGGCGGTCGCACGCTGTTGCAGGGATTCATTGTTGGCGTGACCAACCCGAAGACGGTGGTGTTCTTCGCGGCGATCCTTCCGCAGTTCGTCGACCCGTCCGCCGGGCATGTCAGCCTTCAGATGGTCGTCCTGGGCGCGGTCTTCGCCGTGATCGCCCTGGCGATGGATGCCGTGTGGTGCGTGGCGGCGGGTACGGTCCGGTCCTGGTTCGCCCGCTCCGCGAAGCGCTTGGACCTGGTCGGCGGCGCGGCGGGCCTCACGATGGTGGGGCTGGGCGTCGGCTTGGCCGTCAGTGGCCGCAAGGACTAGACAGCTGACCGCCAGCTCGGTGTGATCAGGCTCATGACCTTCGTATTGTCTTGCATCAATATTGCCGAGTTGGATTCAAGCCCGGCACTTGAGGGCGTCGTCCGGCTGCCGGGGGCGGCTCGACGGCACCGACCGCAGGTACTCCAGCAGCGAAATCACGTCGCGAGGGCACGCCGCTAGTATGCGCGTGTCGCACCACCGGCAGTAGGCAGGAAGCCGTCCTCCTCGCTGGCGGACGGCGGGCAGCATCGCCCTGCGTGGGCGCGTGTCATGAAGCGTGCTGGCTGACAGGATGGACCCATGCGCGCTGTGATTATTGGTGCCGTTCGAGCCGACCCCGCCGTGCGGGAGGTGACCACGCCCACGGCCCCGGCAGGTGGGGTGGTGGTCCGGGTGATGGCCACCGGGATGTGCCGCAGTGACTGGCACGCCTGGGCGGGACACGACGAGATCGCGTTCCCGCACGTGCCGGGTCATGAGTTGGCCGGTGTGGTCGTCGAGGTGGGCGCGCAGGTCGACCGGTGGCGGGTCGGTGACCGGGTGACGGTGCCGTTCGTGTGCGGTTGCGGCCGGTGCCAGTGGTGCCGCACCGGGCAGGCGCAGGTCTGTCCCGATCAGCAGCAGCCCGGCTTCACGCACTGGGGCTCGTTCGCCGAGTACGTCGTGCTGCACGCCGCGGACACCAACCTGGTGGCCATCCCGGAGCAGGTCGACTTCGCGACCGCAGCCAGCCTGGGCTGCCGGTTCGCCACGGCGTACCGGGCCCTGTTCGGCCGGGCACGGGTCATCGAGGACGAATGGGTCACCGTGGTCGGCGCCGGCGGCGTCGGGCTCAGCACCGTGATGATCGCCCGGGCGCTGGGTGCCCAGGTGGTGGCGGTGGACCGTAACCCGCAGGCACTCGCCGCCGCCTCCGCGCTCGGCGCGCACCACACGCTGCGCGCCGACGGCGTCGACATCCCGGCCGCTGTCGCCGAGCTCACCGGCGGCGGCAGCCACATCACCGTGGATGCGGTCGGCAGCGAACAGACCTGCGCCGATGCGATTCTGAGCCTTCGCCGCCGCGGCCGCCACGTCCAGGTGGGGCTCCTACCCCCGGTCGACGGTCACCCGCGGGTTCCGATGTCGCGCGTGATCGGCTGGGAACTGGACCTGCTGGGCAGTCACGGGATGGCCGCGGTCGACTATCCGGCCATGCTGGCGCTCATCGAGCAAGGTGCGCTGCAACCCCAACGGTTGATCGAACGCACCATCGGGCTCGACGAGGCAGCGGCGCTGCTGCCCGGCTTCGACCAGGCGACCGTGGCCGGTATCACCGTCATCGACCCCACCCGCTGACGGCATCGCAGCAGTCACCGCGCGAAGCGAGGCAGCAGGCCGACGCCTGGCGAGCAACCACGACGCCGAGTGGGGAGTGTCCACCAACTGAGCAGCAAACGCCCGGACGGCCACGAGTGGTGTCATTACCGCGGTGTCACTGACCGCTCGATCGCCCGATACACCGTTGAGCGCGCCACCCCAAACAGTTCCGCCAACTCGGCGCTGGTGTGTTCCCCGGCGGCGTGCAACGCCACCAAGTGGGCCTCCTGCCGAGGATTCAGCTTGGGTTGCTTGCCGCGCAGCCGGCCCTTGGCCTTCGCGACCTTCATCCCCTCGCGGGTCCGCAACCGCGCCAGATCTGCCTCGAACTCGGCCACCATCGCCAACGCCGTGAACAGCAGCTTGCCCACCGGATCCGTCGGGTCGTGCACCGAGCCACCGAGATTGAGCTTCACCTGCGCCCGGGGCAACTCCTGCACGATCGCGTGCGCGTCGGCTACCGACCGCGCCAACCGGTCCAGCTTCGTCACGACCAACGTGTCCCCGGCCCGGCACGCCGCGAGGGCTTCGCGCAGGCCCGGTCGAGCCCGATTGGTTCCCGTCAGCCCTTTGTCGACATAGATCCGCTCGGCGCTGACACCATCACCTGCAGCGCGTCTAGTTGCGAGGTCAGGTCCTGCTCGTCCGTCGACACCCGGGCGTAGCCGATCAACAGTCCAGTCACCGCGCGACTGTACCGTTCAGCCCCCGCTCACCGGGCACATCAACGGGCGGGTCTTACGGGACAAGCCGACCAGCGCATTCATGAGCCGCTTTCGCTCCTCCGTGAGCGCCCGGTGGAGGGTCCTCAAACGGGACACCAGCGAAGACGCCCGTCGGTCACTGTCTGCGACATGATCAAGATCAACTATTTGGCGGCTGGTGACACGTTCGTTACCGGCACCCCAATGAACGCTGCGCCGGCCAGGACGCGGCTGTCGGTCAGGAGCGCGACGCCGGCGCCGATGACCGCCACCCCGAAGCCGATAAACGCTGCGCCGGCCAGGATGCCGCGGTCGGTCAGGAACGCGACGCCGAAGCCGATGACCGCCACCCCGAAGCCGATAAACGCTACGCCGGCCAGGATGCCGCGGTCGGTCAGGAACGCGACGCCGAAGCCGATGAACGCCACCCCGAAGCCGATGAACGCTACGCCGCCCAGCAGGGTGACGGCGGTGTCGGTGGTGTTGGCGGTGAGGACGGCGATGATCGTCAGGGCGGTGGCGGTCAGGGTGGCGTAGGCGGCCGAGGACGCTGGGCCGACGGCGGCCAGGATCGCGGCGAGCAGGGCCAAGGCGAGCAGGGCCCGGGCGGTGTAGCGGACCAGGGGGGCGCGGGGAGGCAGCCAGCGCAGCGAGGCGACGGCCGACAGGACCGCGCCGGCCACGGTCACGACGGCCACGCCCCGGTAGCCGAAGTCGTTGCTCAGGACGTTGACGCCCATGCCGCCGGCCGCGCCGAGGAGCATCACGGACAGCCGGCCGCGCCAGTCCAACCGGTTCCGTCGCCCGTCCGTCTCACCGTTGGTGGTCACCCCATCAGCATGACGTGAACGATCGAGCACGACCGCACCCCGCCCGCAGCCCGGCCCCCGAACGAACCCGCGCCCGGAATGCGGCTTTCGCGGCGCACCATAGGAGACCCCCACGGTGGGGCCCCACCGTGGGGGGACCTGGATCACCGAGTGGCTACAACCTGCGTCACGGTACGGAGTGCGTGGCGTTGCTGTACGTGATGGTATGACAGGAGTAGCCTGATCCGTATGACAAAGCGTCGAGTGACGGTGTCCGTGCCCGAGGACGTGGCCGAGACCCTGGAGCAGCAGCCCAACGCCTCCGCGTACGTCGCCCAGGCCGTTCGTGACCGCAGGCGCATGGACGAGTTTCGGGCCCTGATGGCCGATGCCGGGGTGCAGCTCACCGAGCAAGGCATGGCCGAGGCCCGCGCCCACCGGCTACAGGTGCAGGCCCAATGGCCCCACGAGCGCTACGACGCCGTACGCGACCGGGTGCGCCAGCACATGCAGGATGAGGCGGACGATGCCAGCCGGCCGGCCGCGTGAGCACCGAGGACGAGCGGCGCCCGGTCGCGCTGGTGCTGGACCGCTCGGCGCTGCTGGCCTACCCGTACTCGATCCACGTCGGGGAACCCATCGGTGAGGTCATCACCGATGGCCAGCGCTTCGGCATCACCGCCGTTACCGCCGCTGAGGCCCTGGAGTTGGCCGCCGACGCCAAGCACCGAAAGCACCTGCACCGGCTGCTCAGCCACGACTCCTGTGTACGGCTGCCCACCCGGGGCGAGTCGTGGCAGGAGCTGTCCTACTGGCGTGGGCTCACCGGCCGCGTCGACCTGGCAGCGACGGTGATGGCCGCCCTGGAGCACCGAGCATCGATCCTGACCAGCGAGGGCAACCGGTACGGGCCCGAGGGGCACCTACCGGTCATCCACATACCCGCGTAACCGCAGGTCAACGCGAGCCAGAATCAAAGGAAGCACCCGTGCCCCGACAACTCGGGGACACAGGTGCTTCCTCGCTGGCACGACGTCGATCAAGGAAGCGGCGCGCGAGGGTCGGTCAGGTGGCCGGCGACGTCGGGCTTGGGCTTGAGCTCTCCGGTCACGCAGCTCTTGTGATGTACGCTCTTCGACCCTGCGGGCCGCAGCCCGGCGAGGACCGGCACACGTTCGGATCCTGACGCCGCCAGCCGACCGGTCGTTGGTTCGCTCGGTGTGCGTGCCGGCCGCACCGGCTGGACCGCCCATGCTCGGCGGCCAGCGCGGCGAGGTGCGGGTCCGGTGGTCGCGCCGACCATGCCGGTCTGGCGGCGCCGGATGTCTGAGGGTGCCAGATGGACGTGTCGGCGGTACTGGGTAGCCCACCTACCACCTGCCTCTGGAATCCCCTGAGTCAGCGGCTGGGTTCCTCGCCTCTGAAGGCTCCGCGGCTCGACTTCGGTGGCGTCGACTCGGCGTCGCGTACCGCCGGCTGCCGGGGTAGGGACCGACGGGTGCTGGTCGGGAAGGCCTGCGCGGCCGCCGTGATCCCGGGAGAGACGTCGACGATCTGAGGCAGCGGAGTCTGCGGGTCGGCGAGGGGTGCCGCGAGCCGGACGATGTCCCGAAGTTCTCCGTTCCACTCGGGGCCCATCTCGTCGGTGAGCTGCTTCGCAGTTGCCGCGAACGCCTTGGTCTCCTCCGGGGTCCACGGCCGCTGGCGCTCAGCGTCGATGGCAGCAGCGGTGCCGGCCGGCCAGCGCCAGGAGCCGGCGGCGTCGAGGTAGTTGATGTGCAGCTGGTGGTTGCCGCGCCGGTAGACGGTGGCGACGTCGACCACCCGCTCCCGGTCTATGGCCTCGGCGGCCTGGCGGACACCCTGGTAGGAGGCGTCGTGGTTGTCCCGAGCGGTCAACCTGCCGTGGCCGAGCTTCTGGACCTGGTCGTGATAGCGGTGGACGATGCCGAGTCGGCTGAGCGGCTCGGGCACCGCCATGATCGCGGCCTCCACCCGGTAGCCGGCCGCGCGGAACATCGCTGCGGGTTCCAGGAAGTCTCCGGGGTCCCGCATCGTCGTCTCGATGATCGTGTCGACTCGCCGGTCGATGAGGTACTGCTCGGCGGCGGCCATCCACCGGCGTCCGTCCATGCTGGTGTACGGCGCGGCGTTGCGGTCGTCTTCCCGCAGCAGCCTGCTGTACTCGGGGTGGTAGGGCTTGTAGAAGTCGGAGTTGACCACGATCGCGCCGCCACGCTGATCGAGTTCACGCTTGACCGACTCGGTGGTCATGGTCTTGCCCGCGCCGGGCTGCCCGGCGACGAAGACCACCACTGGCTGGTCTTGGGAGACCCCGTGGGCGAGTTCCTCCGGGGCGATCTCCTCGCGGAAGATGCGCTGCGACTGCTCCTCGGTAAGCAGGTAGCGTCTCGGGTCGATCGGCATCAGGCAGCGCGCTGACCGAGTTGCTCGGCCAGGGTGCGGTAGTGCTGCGTGGCGTCGGCGACCGCTTGGCGGTCGGTCGGCCGCAGCTCGTTACGCGCGGCAATGCACTGCTTCCGTAGGTTGATCAGCTCCGCTACCGCGGCGTCGTTGTCCTGCTGCCGCGCGGTGGCGATGAGCGGGGTGATGGCGGCGACCGCCTGGCTGACCGCCTCGATGGCGACCTCGTAGGAAACGGACTCGGTCGAGTCCCACTCGAACTGGCCCAGGTTGGCCAGCACGGACTGTTCGGTCACGGCTCATACCTCCTAGTCACTCAGGGTCAGAATATCGGAGGTGATCAAGGCGTAGCGGGTGCGGGTGATGCCGCGGAATTAGAGGCCATCGGCGTCGGGGAGCTGCGCGAGCACCTCCGGTGGCGCCGGCTCGACGGGCAGCGGCCGGGGCTCGGTGTGCTTGCCTGGGCTGCACCGGCTGAAGGGCCCGTACTCGGCGGCGAGCGCGGCGAGGTGGGGGTCGAGGTGGTCGCGCCACCAGATGCTCATGCCGGTCTGTGGGTCGCTGACCCGTAGCGTTTCCCAGGCTCGCCAAAGCGCGTACAGACGGGAGATCGCCTCCGGGTGCGCCCACCACCGGGGACACCAGTTCACCCCCAGAGGTCGGCCCAGTGGCGAGGCGTCGCTCGATGACGTGGGCGAGGTAGTCGGCGACGAACGCCTCGACGTTGCGGTAGGCCGGCTCCGGTGCGGCGTCGTCGCCGGCTGGCGGTGTGGCGGCCGGCGGCGTCACGTCCGGGTCGCCGGCGAGTTGGCCGAGCAGGGCGCTGAGGTCGGCCACCGGGTCGCCGACCGGTCCGGGCTGGGGCAGGGTCATGGGGTCGGCTCCGGCGGGGCGTCGTCGGGGGTGAGGGTCCAGTCGGTGCGGCCGTGGGGGTCCCAGCGGGCGCGGGCTGATCTACGGCTCGGGCCGGTGGTTCCCGGTCGGCGCCGACAGCGGCTGCATGCTCTACTACAACGCCGGCACGCCGCCGCGGCTGGTCTTCTCCTTCAACGACACCAACCTCGGCGACAACGGCGGCGGGGCGTCGGTGTGGGTGCGGCAGTGGTGGGGCGAGCTCTGAGCGGCCCGCTCAGGTGAGGCCGCAGGCTTCCAGGGACCGTTCGTAGCCGCGGAAGAACGACTCGGTGCGCTGCTCGGCGGTGCCGTGCGAGCCCTCGGCGAACCAGGGCTGGTCGGGGTCGTCGCCGACGGCCAGCAGCCCCTCGCGGAACTCGTCCAGGTCGCCGTCGTCGAGCCGTAGCGCCTTCGAGCGCACCGAGTCGCCGAGGTACGCCCCGGCCATGCAGTCGGCCTGCAACTCCTGCTGGATGGTGTAGGAGTAGCGGATGCCGAGACGGGCCTGGATGCCGTGCGCGTACTCGTGGCCGAGCAGGTAGAACACGAACGCGTCGCCGACCTGGCGGAACGCGCCCACCGACCAGTTCACGTCGTAGGCGATGAAGTCGCCGGCCGAGCAGTAGACGGCGTTGTTGCGCGGCAGCGGCTGCCCGCCGCAGGCCACCTCCCCCGCCCGCTGGTAGGGGATGACGCGGCGGATCGGCCGGAACCGCTCGCCGGAGGCCCGGAACTGGGCGGCCCAGTACCGCTCGGCGATGGCCTTCGCATCGGTGACGTCCTGCTGGAACTCCTCGACGCTGGTGGTGCCGTCGGCCCGGGTCTGCGCGGCGCCGGGCGAGGCGGGGCCGTCGGGCGAGGCGGGGCCGTCGGGCCGCTGCGGGGCGGGCTCCTGTCCCTCGGGTTCGGACACCCCGCCGACCACGCACCCGGCCGCCGCGACGAGGGCCACCACGAGGCCGGCCAGCGAGCTTCGCGGTCGGCGTCCCACGCGCGTCGTCACAGTGCCCTCCCCGGCGTCGGCGTCGGCGTCCAGTACCCCGACGGTGGCCTCGTCATGCCTGGACACAGGCGCCCCCGGCGAAGGGGGCCGCGACGGTTCACCGGTCCGGCCATCCGATCGGGACGCGGCGGGCGGGCGCGCGGGCCGGCCGGCGTCGAAGCGGCGGACCGGGTCGTCGCGGATGTCCGGTGTGGGGAGGTGCGGGGCGAGCCGCACGTGGGCGGTCAGGGGCTGGCGGCGAGGAAGACGAAGGCGACGAGCAGCACCAGGTGCACGCCGCCCTGGAGCACGGTGGCCCGCCCCGGCACCACGGTCAGCACGCTGGTGACGACGGTGAGGGCGAGCAGGGTCACCTGGGTGCCGCCGAGGCCGAGCAGCAGCGGGCCCTCCAACCAGATCGAGGCGAGCGCGATCGCCGGGATGGTCAGCCCGATGCTGGCCATGGCCGAGCCCAGGGCGAGGTTCAGGCTGATCTGCACCCGGTCACGGCGGGCGGCCCGGGCGGCGGCGATCGTCTCGGGCAGCAGCACCAGCAGCGCGATGACCACCCCCACGAACGACGGGGGCAGGTTCGCCCCGGCGACGGCGGACTCGATCGCCGGGGACACCGACTTGGCGTCGCCGACCACGGCGACCAGCGCCACCAGCAGCAGGCCGAGGCTGAGCAGGGCGGCCCGCTCCGACGGCGGCTCGGCGTGCCCCTCCGTGTCGAGCACCCGGCCCTGGTTGTTGACGGGCAGGAAGTAGTCGCGGTGGCGGCCGGTCTGCACCATGACGAACAGGCCGTAGAGGGCGAGCGAGACCACGGCGGCGAAGGCGAGCTGTGCCGGGCTGAACTGCGGGCCGGGCCGGCTGGTGGTGAAGGTCGGCACCACGAGGCTCAGCGCGGCGAGGGTGGTCACGGTGGCCAGCGCCCCGCCGGTGCCCTCGGAGTTGAAGACCGCCACCCGGCGGCGCAGCGCCCCGATCAGCAGCGACAACCCGAGGATGCCGTTGCAGGTGATCATGACGGCGGCGAAGACGGTGTCTCGCGCGAGCGACTGCGTCTTCTCGCCGCCACTGATCATGAGCGTGACGATCAGGGCGACCTCGATGACGGTGACGGCCACGGCGAGCACGAGCGAGCCGTACGGCTCCCCCACCCGGTGGGCCACCACCTCGGCGTGGTGCACGGCGGCCAGCACCGCGCCCGCCAGCAACAGGGCCACCACCACGACGACGGGACCGGACAGGTCGCGCCCCCAGGTCAGGATCAACACCAGGATCGCCAGCAGCGGGACGAGGACGGTCCAGTCGGTCAGACGTGAGCGGAACAGCGCGGCCATACCCCAACCTTCTCAGAGAAAACGATCATCTGACCCCCGACCGGCGGGAAGGGGGCGGGGTCGGACCGGTGGCCTGGAGGGACGGCGCTGGTGGGAGACACCGGGACCGCTCTGCTGGCCTACCCGACCGGAGTGGCCACGCACCAACTCGGGCGGCGGCGACCGACCGGGACGCCGGCGGTCGCCACCGGGCCGCAGGCGAGGCGTGCAGCCGCTCGATCGGGCGCGCCGGGCTGCTCCATCATGGACAGAGCCCTTGTGGTCCCATGTGTCCATGATCAGTCCCACACCTCTCATGCGTCTGGTGGCCGGCGTCTGGGGATTCAAGACCCTCGCGGTCGGCGTCGAACTCGGCCTCTTCACCCGCCTCGCGAACGGGCGGACCCTCACGGTCGACGAGGCCGCCGCCGAGTTCGGGCTGGCCGAACGTCCGGCAGACCTGCTGTTGGCCGCGACCGCGTCACTGGGCCTGTTGGAGAAGGCCGGCGACGGTTACCGCAACTCCGAACTCGCCGAACAGTTCCTGGTCGAAGGTCGCCCCTACTACTTCGGTGCGCAGATCCGCTACTCCGACCTGCGGACCTACCTGCCCTGGCACCGCGTCGGCGAAGCCCTGCGCACCGACCGGCCCCTTACCTGGGACCCGCAGGCCCAGCAGTCGATGTTCGACACCACCGACCCCGATATGCTGGCGCAGTTCTGGGACGCCATGTACTCCACCTCCAGCTTCACCGCCCGAGCGCTGGCCGACGCGTACGACTTCGGCGCGCACGCCCGGCTGCTCGACGTCGGTGGTGGGGCCGGGGCGTTCCCGATCGAGTTCTGCCGTCGGCTGCAGGGACTACGGGCGACCATCCTCGACCTGCCGCACGTGTGCGTCCGCGCCGAGGAGCGGATCGCGGCGGAAGGCATGAGCGGGCGAATCGGCACGGTCGGCGGCGATTTCCTGGCCGACCCGGCGCTGCCGGACGGGCACGACGTCATTCTGCTGAGCATGATCCTGCACGACTGGGACGAGCCGACGAATCGGGCGCTGCTGGCCAAGTGCCACGCGGCGCTGCCGCCCGGTGGGGCGATCGTCATCTGCGAGCTGCTGCTCAACGACGAGCGCACCGGTCCGCCCGAGGCGGCTCTGATGGGCATGAACATGCTGGTGGAGACCGAGGGCGGCAGGAACTACTCCGGTGCCGAGTACACGGCCTGGCTCACCGACGCCGGCTTCGTCGACGTCCGCGTCGTGCCGTTCGACGCCCCGGGCGCCAACGGGGCGGTGGTCGCCCGCCGGGCCTGACCGCAAGCACGTCCGCTCGCGCCGGCGCCGACGACCTCGCCGCCCGGTTCCGCAGCCCGCGCCCCCGGCGACCAGCGTTCTGGTCGGCGGCGGTGCGGGCGGCCGGCTCGTCGTCGTCGCCGGTGCCACGGACGTCCCAACGGTCCGGAGACGTCGGCTGGACGAGGGACGTCAGTTGGTGCCCGGCAACCATGGCCCCAGCAGGGTGGGCTCGGCGATCGTATGCCGCACCTGCTCACGCTCCTGCGCGGTCAACGGGAGTGCCTTGAGTCGAGCGCCCCAGTCGGGCACGAGCTCCGGTTTCTCCAGCCCGACCGACAGCTCGATCAACCCGGCCAGCGCCAACGCTTGTTCGACAGCCGGCGCGGCGTCGCCGTGGCGGCGCAGCCCCGAGTTGAGCGCCGCGTGACAGGGCGCGACCGCGTCGGCCATGACCAGGCAACCACCGGTGTTCTCGGCCGACGGGTCCACGCCGCTGGGCGCGCCGCCGTAGTGCAGCTCGAACCCGCTCCACCGGAACGCCAGGTGGAGGTACGGCTTCGTCTGCTTGTAGGTGACTCGTGAGCACGATCACGAGGCGAGGCACCGCCGTCGCGAGCCGCCACCACGGGCCGCCCGGCGGGTGTCGGCCACCCGGAACGGCGGTGCCGCGCAGAGCGGCCCGGACAGGCGTAGGCTGGGGGCATCCCGGAAACGACGGCATCCCACCTCTGAGGTGCCCGCCACGCCGGCTCCGTCCGCGGGTATGCGACGTCCGCACCCGATCCGCAGCGGCACGACCGACCGTCCGGACCGTCTTCACCTCCCCGCGGCCCAGGGCCGCGTCGACCCGCCTCGGCGCGAGCGCCAGGGCACGGCGCTCGCGATCGGCACCCTGGTGACCCGCGCCTCGCCACAGCGCCGCCGCTGAGCGGGGCGGACCGACGATCCAACCGGACGGGTCGGCGAACCGGCGCACGGCGCGACTGCACGCACGACCCCACCGCTACGCCGCGGTCACGGCGATGAGGATCCGACATGACGCCCTCGATCCACGCCCTCGCTCCCCCGTCGACGCCGCGCCTGCGGATCGAACCGACCCGCTCCGCGCGCACGCTGCTCGACGGCGGCTGGTGGCCCCGCTCGACGGATCCGCTCGCCGAGCTGCCCGGCCTCGTCCTCGCCATCGACCTGCTGCACGGTCCGATCGTCCGACTGGTCCTCAACGCCGACACCTGGGACGGCAACCCGCGCCACCTGAGCGTCGACGGCAGGGTGCTGCGGTTGGGCTACTTCACCAGCCAACCCGCCACCCTGCTGACCGCGATCTGCCTCAACGACGACCGGGTCGACCTGCTGGTCGTACCGCCGCAGACCCCGGCCCGCCTGGCCGAGGCGGCGATGATGCTCGCCGCCACCGCCGGCAACCTGGTCCACTCCCCCCAGCTGCTCGTCGCCGCCGGCACGACGTCGGACGCGAGGACCGGCAGCGCGGACAGGCACACCTGGGAGGGCGAGGGCGGCCGTCTGCGCGCCACTCCCGACGCCCCTGCCCCCGTCGCCTCCCACCCGGCCGACGCCGCGACGTCCGCGCCGGCGCTCGGACCGACGACGCCCCCGCCGCGGCAGCGGCGCACCGACGACCTTCCCACCATCACCACCAAGGAGCGGACCATGACAGTCTCCCGGCACACGATCGTCTCGGCGCTGCGTCGACGCGGCCAGCACACCAGGGCCGACTGGGTCGAGCGGGAACTACCGGCGCAGGTCGACACCGCCCGGCACGCCGGGCTACTCGCGACCCTGCGTCTCGACCTCACCGAACTCGGCGGGTCGACGGCGCGGTGAGAGTGGCCCTGCTGGGCCCGGTGGCGTGGCGGACGCCGCCGCGCCACTACGGCCCGTGGGAGCAGGTGACCGGCCTCCTGGCCGAGGGACTCGTCGCGCGGGGCGTGCAGGTGACGCTCTTCGCGACGTTGGACTCGGTCACCTCCGCCACCCTCGACGGGGTGTGCCCACGCGGCTACGCCGAGGATCCGGGCATGGACGGGCGGGTCTGGGAGGCGATGCACGTCTCCCACGCGCTGGCCCGCTCCGCCGAGTTCGACCTCGTGCACAGTCACCTGGACTGGTTGCCGCTGGCCTTCGCCGCGCACTGCGCCGCCCCGCTGCTGACCACCGTGCACGGCTTCTCCGGGGCGGGGATCCTGCCGGCGTACGAGAAGGGCCGCTCGGCCTACGTCTCCATCTCCGACGCCGACCGGATCTCCGGGCTCGACTACCTCGCCACCGTGTACCACGGGGTCGACCTGGACGGGTTGCCGTTCACCCCGGACCCCGGCCCCGGGCTGGTGGCCTTCGGCCGGATCCATCCCGACAAGGGCACCCACACCGCCATCGAGATCGCCCGGCGGGCGGGCCGGCCGCTGACCATCTGCGGCATCGTGCAGGACGAGCGGTACTTCCGGGAGCAGGTGGCCCCGCACGTCGACGGCGAGCGGGTCACCTTCCTCGGCGCCGTGGGCCCACGCCGCCGCGGCGAGATCCTGGGCGGCGCCGCCGCGCTGCTGCACCCCATCGCCTTCGACGAACCGTTCGGCCTGTCCGTGGTGGAGTCGATGGCCTGCGGGACGCCGGTCGTGGCGTACGGCCGGGGGTCGATGCCCGAGGTGGTCGACGAGGCGGTGACGGGGCTGCTGGTGCGGACCGTCGCGCAGGCCGTCGAGGCCGTCGGTCGGGTGTCGTCGATCGACCGCGCCGGCTGCCGGGCGCGGGCCCGGCACCGATTCTCCGCCGACCGGATGGTCACCGACTACCTGGCCGTCTACGACGACCTCACCGGTCGACCGGAACGCTGACACTGTCCAGATGCCGCGATCCGCTACGAATCCGGCTCCGCTCGATCCAGGTTCACCGCCGACCCCGCACCCGCTGACGCGGCGGTCGCCCCTGAACCCGTTCCGTCGGCCGTCCACGCCGCCGACGTGCGCCGTTACCTCGTGAGGCCCGCCCCGTCTCTCGGCGGCGGCCGACAACCGGAAGGCACGGCACCCGATGTCCACCCGTTATGGCTTCCTGAGCACCCACCCGCCGACCCGCTGCGGACTGGCCACCTTCAACTCGGCTCTCGCCGCCCATCTCACCGCCGGCGGACCGCCCGGCGGTGTCGTGCGGGTCACCGCCCCGGGCGACGACCAACGCCCGGAACCCACCGTCGTGCACACCTGGTCGGCGCGGAACGCGGCCGGTTGGCGGGGCGCTGCCGCGGCGCTCGACGCCTTCGACGTGGCCGTCGTGCAGCACGAGTACGGCATCTATCCGGGGACCGACGGCGAGGACGTCCTGCCGTTGCTGCGGCGGCTCACCGTACCGAGCGTCGTGGTCCTGCACACCGTGCTCCGTCAGCCGTCGGCCCGGCAGAAGACGCTGCTGGAGCAGATCGTCGCCGCCGCCGGCGCGGTCGTCACGATGACCGGCACCGCCCACGACCGGCTGCTCGTCGGCTACGCGGTGGACCCGGCGAAGGTGTCGGTGATCCCGCACGGCGCCGCCGACCCCGTCGGCGCGGGCGCCCTGCGGCGGACCCGACCACACCTGCTCACCTGGGGGCTGCTCGGGCCCGGCAAGGGAATCGAGTGGGCGTTGCGGGCCCTGTCCCGGTTGCAGGACCTGGACCCGACCCCCACGTACACCGTCGCCGGCCGCACCCATCCGAAGGTGATCGAGCATCAGGGCGAGGCGTACCGGGCGGGCCTGCACCGCCTCGGCGCGCAGCTCGGCGTGGCGCACGCCGTGGACTACCAGGCCGCGTACCACGACCAGGCCACCCTCGGCGCGCTGGTCCGCTCCGCCGACGTGGTCGTGCTGCCCTACGACTCCACCGAACAGGTGACCTCCGGCGTCCTGATCGAGGCGGTGGCCGCCGGCGTCCCCGTCGTCGCCACGCCCTTCCCGCACGCCGTCGAGCTGCTCACCGGCGGCCCCGGGCTGGTCGTACCCCATCGGGACCCGACGGCGCTGGCGGCCGCGATCCGGCGGATCCTCACCGAGCCCGGCCTGGCCGCCGACCTCGCCGGCCGCTCCCGGTCGATCGCGGCGGACCTGCGCTGGCCGGCGGTGGCGGCGCGGTACGAGGCCCTCGCCGGACGGCTCATCGCCGGTCGCTCGCCCACGGTCACCCCGGCAGCGGCGTGAGCACGTCGCGCGACCCGGCCGGTGACACCAGTCGCGGCGTGGAGATGCCGGCACCCGCGCCGAGCTTCGCCCACCTGGCCCGGCTCAGTGACGACACCGGCCTCTTCGAGCACGCCCGGCACGCCATCGTCCGCAGGGAACACGGCTACTGCACCGACGACGTCGCCCGGGGTCTGCTGGTCGCCAGCCGGGAGCCGGAGCCGTCGGCGCAGGTGCTCGGGCTGGCCGAGCGCTACCTGGCCTTCCTGACCCACGCCCAGGACGGTCGCGGCGCCTTCCACAACCGCCTGGGCCACGACCGTCGCTGGGCCGACCAGCCCGGCCTCGGTGACTGGTGGGGCCGGGCGCTGTGGGGGCTGGGGACGGCCGCCGCCCGCAACCCCGCCGCCTGGATCCGCACCGAGGCGCTCGTGGCCTTCAGCCGCGGCGCCGCCCGGCGGTCGGCCGCGCCGCACGCCATGGCCTTCGCCGGGCTATGGGTAGCGAGAGCGTCGTGTTCGCGAACACCGACAAGGCCAAGTCCTTCTA